>CAZKXV010000037.1:0-10050 GCA_964556835.1 uncultured Clostridia bacterium | reverse complement strand
CATTGTCATATTAAGGATTCCATTGTAGATGGTAATGAAGTAAAATATAAAATGCTGGGTATGGGAGATATTCCGATTAGGCAAGCAGTTCTAAAGCTTAAGAATCTTGGATACACTGGCTACTTAAGCTTAGAATGGACAAAAAGGTGGAACAAAGAACTAGAAGAACCTGCTGTCGCATTATTCCATTATATAAATTACTTCAAATCATTGTAATAATTATTAATTATGCTATAATTAATAAACATTAAATAAATATAAAAGAGAGATAATATGAAACACTTAGCAAATATAATATCATTTAGTAGGATAATAATGGCTCCTTCATTGTTTTGGTTTATTAATAACAAGTATATATTTATTGCAATTTATACTCTTTGTTGGATAACTGATGCTGTTGATGGTAAAGTTGCAAGAGCTACGCATAGTGAGAGCGAACTAGGCTCTAAGATTGATGATGTTGCAGATACTACTTTAATAATTGTAATGGGAATAATTATGATAATATGGATTAAGGCGGAAGCATTGATATTCATTCCATTAATTGTAGCAGTAATTATTATTCGTCTGATTAACATAATGATAACCAAATATAAATATAAGAATGTTTGTATTATACATACATACGGGGCAAAATTTTTAGGAAAATTAGTTTTTCTAATGCCAATAGTATATTTGGTTTTTAATTATCTTTATTTTGTTAGCATCGTTCTAATATTCGCTATATTGGTATCACTAGAAGAAAGCTTCATTCACTTAACTTCAGAGGAATATAACCCTGAAAAAAAGAGTTTGTTCATAAAGAAGAAAACAAATACCTAATTTAATATCAATATAATTCAAAGGAAGCTCATTTGTTTTGCTTGGCAGTGAAAAAGCACTACTAGCGGACTAAGTATTAGCTTAAGAATCGGTTATGCTCATATGAGTACACTCCATTTGTTTATAACACCCTGTAATAATCTTTGTTGCAGGGTGATTTTCTATATTTTGCAGATTTTGAATTATTTTAGAAAAAAATGACATTTATGTTGTAATTTATCAACAAACTATTATATAATATTGTTAGGAAAGGGCTTTTTCATTAAAAATTAAAAAATATCGTTCAATAATCTACTGATTGCCAAAAAATATTTTGATTGGTACACTTTTGTTATACCCAAAATCATAAAACAGTACAAAATAGAACTTTTTATTGAGATTAACAGAATAAGATTATAATGTTTTAGAAATTAAAATAGGGGATATATGGCAAGTTAGAAAGATTTGTTCAAGGAGAAAAAATATGAAAAGCGTTACTAATAATATATATGCAGATAAATATGTATGGGCTAAGACCATACTCACAGCTTACAACAATATAGATAGAGTTATTGAATCTATCGACAGGACAATCAATTCAATTGCTATGCGAGGGTTTGGAGGAACTTATGACACTTATGCCTTAATACAAGAAATAATTGAGTTGCAATATAGAAAGACGGGGTTAAGAAATCTTAGAATTATAATTAATCAAGTTTTCGAAAATATGGACAAAAAATATATTGAATTGCTTTACCTTAGATTTGATAAAAAGAAAAAATTTGCAGATATTGCAGAAAGGATGTGTATCAGTCTACGTTCAGTTTTTCGCTACTATGATAAAGCATTAATTCAATTCTCCAGTTTAATTAGGTTAAATGTATTTAATGACGAATTTCTTGAGAAAGAGTATGAAGAAGACTCTTATATTTCAAGAATAAAAAAGAAAGTTGTAGACGAATATAGAGATGTTTCGGATACTATTATAAAGCGTGAACAGAATAGAAAGATTAGGGAATGTATTAGCAAGATTAATCTTATATATGATAGTAATAATAAGGCCAGTGTCTAAAACTCAAGTAGTTAGCATTAGCCAATTTAATTAGGAAATAAGAAGTGTGACAGTTATTATTGCAATTCAATATATCAAGGTACTAAAATACTAATATCTGCGATATCTATCATCTCTATCATAAGGCGGTCTATCATAATAATCATCACGGTATCTGTCTCTACGATTATGATTATTATATTGTTCATCATTATAATAATCTTCATCGTACCTATATTTCGAATTAGGTCTGCGACCATGTGATTTGTTAGTAGGCTTAAATAGTAGAAATACAACTATTATAGCAGGTACGCTGATACCTAGAATAAGCAGAATCCTTAGTAAATCAATAGGTGTCCGATCAGTATCATTGTTTATTACAGGCTCAGTGTCATCATCATTATTGATTATAGGATTGGGGTTGTTATCTACATAAGCGGGTATATTCTCTGCAAGGTCAGGGTTATTAGTTGATGTAGGAAGAATGTAGCCATATTTAGTTGTTTCGCCATCAAGGTACCTCACATAGAAAGTTGGGACATGGTTGCCGAAAGAGAGCATATTATATGAGCCTACGAAATCAAGATTAGTGTTTTCAGGGAGAGTTGCTATGGTTGTTTGCGAAAAATCGAAAACTATGGTATCGGCACTATTAGTATAAATAATGCGTGGAAAATATGGTTCATAGACATCTTCAACTGCTGTATCTACTAGAGTCTTAAGAATTTTGCCAGTTATTTCCATATAAGTTACATAATAGAAATTACCGTTATCTTGTGTTTCATTTTTGAGTACATAATAAGTTTCGGGTATGACAAATTCATCACCCGAAGTGTCTGCTACAAATGTTGTAGCGCTAGTTATCTTAAAGTATTCTTCTGTGGACTCTGCATTAGCATAATTGGTAGGAGTGAGTATTGTTAAACCTGCCATTATTATATATATGCAAATAATAATTCTCATTTTCAAAATGACTACCTCTAGATATATATTATACACAATTTTATGCAGAAAGAAACTATTTAATAATGCGAAAAAGGGAGAATTATGGATAATACAAGAAAACTAGTTCTAATGCTTAGCGATTTTGATGCAATAAAACGTGAATTATCAAGAAAAATTATAGGTACAGAAATAGATAATTATAATAAAGGTAATAAAATTCACTTAAAGCAAATTGAGTTTCATAAATGCCTCAAACGTAATAGATGGGTATTTGGTGGCAATAGAAGCGGTAAGACCGAATGTGGAGCAGTGGAGGCGGTTTGGTTGGCTAGAGGTATTCATCCTTATAGAAAGAACAGGAGGGCTACTAATGGTTGGGTTGTTTCGGTGTCTTACGAGGTGCAAAGAGAAGTTGCGCAAGCAAAAATTCTTAAATTTCTTAGAGAAGAATGGATAGAGGATATAGTTATGCATTCGGGAAAGAGAAGTTCACCAAAACACGGCATTATTGATTATATAGTTATACGAAATATTTCAGGAGAAATGTCGACTATTGGGTTCAAGAGTATGGATCAGGGTCGAGAAAAATTTCAAGGAGCATCGCTGGATTATGTGTGGTTTGATGAAGAACCGCCACTTGATATATATCAAGAATGTCGTATGCGTGTTATGGATAAATGTGGTGAAATATTCGGTACAATGACTCCGCTTAAAGGCTTAACTTGGGTATATAACGAAATATATATCAACAACAAACAGAATTCCGAAATATGGCATACAACTATGCAATGGGAAGATAATCCATTTCTAGACAAGAAAGAGATAGAGCTACTTACACTAACGCTTAATGATGAAAGCATTAAAAGTCGTAAATTCGGCAAATTTTCTCATGCTGAAGGGCTCGTATATTCTGAATTTGACCCTAGTATCCATGTGGTAGACCCATTTGATGTGCCAGTAGAATGGTATGACAATATTTCTATTGACCCCGGTCTTAATAATCCTTTATCTTGCCATTTCTATGCAGTTGATTATGATGGTAATATTTACGTTATCGCTGAGCATTATGAGAAAGAGCAAGATATAGAATATCACAGCGAAAAAATAAAAGAAATTGCACAGTCACTAGGTTGGCACAGTGATAGCCACGGACGGATTATGGCACTTATTGATAGTGCGGCTAATCAACGCACTCTTGCCAGTTCAAAAAGCGTGGCGGAACTTTTCTATGATAATGAAATATTAGTTAATACAAGAGTCAATAAAGATATGTTTAGTGGAATTAATAGAGTTAAGACGCTTTTCAAGGCACGACCTGCTAAAATAGTAATTTTTCGTAATTGCGTTAATCTGATAAGGGAGATTAAATCTTATTGGTGGGGTAAGGGAGATACTCCACTCAAGCGTGATGACCATGCACTTGATGAATTGCGTTATTATATTATGTCCAAGCCCAAGATGCCGACTATTATGGCACAAGAAAAAAGCATTATAGAAAAAGATATAAATAGAATGATAAGAAAAACTAAACGAAAAATATAGATAGGAGGGAATATGGCAGATGATATTATTGATGCCTTATACAGAAAGGCAACGGGATTTATTCACGAAGAAGAAATAAGAGAATACAGTTCAGAAGATGAGCTAATCAAGCGTAAAGTCACTACTAAGCAAGTGCCTCCAGATACTGCAGCTGTAAAAGCATTTCTTGAGTTAAGCCATAGTGCAACAAAATTTCAGAATATGAGTGTAGAAGAATTGGGCAAGGAAGCCCATAAAATATATGAAGATATAAAGGAGCTAACTAATGGAAATAAAGAAACTGAATAGCGATGTAAAATGTGATATGGGGATGTGTAGAAATAAAGCTACTTATTCAATAGGTAATAGTCTTTCATTGCTAAAACACAGAATCAATCTTTGTGAAGACTGCACAAAAGAATTATATGAACAGTTTTCAAGATTATTTGTGCCCAAAAGTCCTATTAACAAGATAAGTAACAAAATAGTTTCAGGGAGTAAGAAATGAAGAAATATTATGATGATATTGTACAAGAAGTCAAGGCGGATTATTCTCAGAGGCGTGAGGCAAGAAAATCATTAGAATTGCAATGGCGATTAAATATGAATTATTTGTTAGGTAATCAGTATAGTGAGATTACACCAAGTGGGGATATTGAAGATTATGGCAAGCAGTATTTCTGGCAAGAAAGAGAAGTATATAATCATATTGCACCCTTAATTGATACAAGACTTGCTAAGCTGGATAATGTAAGAGCCAAAATTAGCGTTCGCCCGAAATCAAATGATGATTCAGATATCAATACAGCTAAGATGTCTACAGCAATTTTAGAATCTATATGTGAAGAAAATAATTTCACTCATATTGTGAAAGAGGCTAATATTTGGAGTGAAGTAACGGGAACTTCTTTCTATAAATTAGTATGGGATTCCACTAAAGGAAAACGCATTGGTAAGAATAAAAAGGGTGAAGTTATCTATGAAGGAGATGTGGAAATCGTTGTTTGTACGCCTTATGAAATATTCCCCGATAGCTTAAATGCACCTAATATTGATGCTTGTAAGAGCATTATTCATGCTAGAGCTTATCCTGTTTCACAAGTCAAAGATATCTGGGGTATAGATGTTGAAGGAGAAGATGTAAATGTATTTACAATGGAGAATTCTGATATTAGCGGTGGTCTAGGATATAATGCCTGTGTCCCAAATATTGTTTTCAATACTGTAAAAGACCATGTGATAGTAATAGAAAAATATATCAGCCCAACAAGTGATAATCCGCAAGGAAGATTAATTACTATTGCCGGAGATAAATTGCTATTTGATGGAGATTTGCCTTATATAAATGGTTCTTATGAAAATAGAGGTTTTCCTTTCGTGAAACAGCAATGCTTAGGGCAAGTGGGTTGTTTCTTTGGAATGAGTTTGATAGAGAGAATAATACCTATTCAGCGTGCATTCAATGCTGTGAAGAATAGAAAACATGAGTTCATTAATAGGATAGCAATGGGTGTGCTTGCGGTTGAAGATGGTTCTGTGGATACAGATTGTCTTGAAGAGGAAGGATTATCACCCGGTAAGATATTGGTGTATAGACAAGGAAGTAATCCTCCATCAATGTTGACAATGGGTAGAGTCCCATCTGACTTCTACTATGAAGAAGAAAAGTTGCTTACAGAATTTGTAACAATAAGTGGCGTTAGCGAGCTAATGCAGAATACAAGAACGCTAAGTAGTGTGACTAGTGGCGTTGCGATTTCTCGTCTTACCGAACAAGACGATACTAGAATCGCTCTAACTGCTAATTATATAAGAGATGCTATTAAGGAATGCGGTAGACATATATTACGGTTATATAAGCAATTTGCTGAATCTAAGCGATTGAAACGTATTGCAGGAGCAAATGGAGATGTGGAATTAATATATTTCAATGCCAGTGATATTTCTAGTGATGACCTAATTTTTGATAATGAAAGCGAGCTAATATCTTCTGTTTCTAACAGGAAAAATATGGTATTGGAATTGCTTAAGATGGGAGTTTTGTCCGATGAAAATGGCAAGATGTCTAGGCGGAGTAAGCTGAAAATCCTTGAGGTACTAGGATTAGGCAACTGGGAAGCAGTGCGAGATATAGATGACTTACATGTTAAGAAAGCATCTCGTGAAAATATGAATAATGGTAATGAATTAATAGCAAGTGAGATAGATGACCATGAATTGCATATTTTGGAACATTCAAGATACTGCATAAGCGAAGATGCAAATTTGGATAAGAATGCAATTGACAGATTGGTCAAGCATATAAGAAATCATAAACAATTACAGAAAATGGATACTCAGGCTCGCACAATAAATACAGAAAAACAGTAGGAGGATGAACAAATATGAATGAACAAGAACAAGTCGTAGAAAGCATAAATGAAAGTGTAACTTTGATAGGAGAAGTAGAAGATGCAATAGCTTTGAATACAGAAAGTACTAGTAATGAGAAAGAAGCGATCTCTTATGGGAAATTCAAGAATGCAGATGCACTATTGAAAGCCTATAATTCTCTTGAAGCGGAATTTACAAAAAAATCACAGAAACTTAAAGAAATAGAACTAAATAAAGTTGAATTATTGAAAAATACGGATAAGGAAGTAACCCCCGATAAAGAAAATATGAGCGATACTTCATTAGAGTCTAAGCCACAGTATTTAGAGTCTAATTGGGACAGAAAAGTTTCTGAATTTATAAGAGAGAATCCTAAAGCTAGAGATTTTGCAGAGGAAATATCAAGCGAAATTATTCAAGACCAAGCTCTTTCACTTAACAAAGAATGTCTTGATATCGCTCTTAACAGGGTTCTTGCAAGGAAGTACCAAAGTGCAGAACAGCTGCTAGAGGACAACGATTTTCTAAGTAATCATATATTTAGAAATGATAGCATAAAAGACAAAATAATTGCTGATTATATAGAGAATTTGAGTTCTAGTCGTCCCCCTAAAGTTATATCAAAGCGAGGCGAGGTATCGCTAACACCCCCTACTAAACCAAAAACCTTGAAAGAAGCGGGTGCTTTGGCAAACAAATATTTTAATCGGAGGTAATAAAAATTATGGTATCACTATCAAGTGCTGAGAAAGCGTTGAAAACATTATATCTAGGTGTCGTTAGCGACCAATTGAACACAGGGGTTAATCCCTTTCTGGCAAAAATCCAAAATACCTCAAGCGACGTTTGGGGTAAAGAAATAATCAAACTAGCACCTTATGGTCTTAATGGCGGTGTTGGTGCAGGTACAGAAACTGGTAGTTTGCCAACTAGCGGTGAAAACAATTATGCTCAATTCAAATTAACTTTGAAGAATCTGTATGGCTCTATTGAAATTTCCGATAAGGCTATGCGTGCTTCTGAAAACAGTAGCGGGGCTTTCGTGAATCTACTTAATTCTGAAATGGAAGGGTTGCTTAAGGCTTCGAAATTCAATTTTGGCAGAATGTTATTTGGTGATGGAACTGGCAAACTTGCTAATTGTGTCACTATAGAAGATGCTACAGATTTCACAGTTATTCAAGTTGATAGCTTGAAAAACATTATGGAAGGAATGACTATTGATGCGTTCATTACTGCAACAAGTGCTAGTGTATTCAGCGGAAAAAGAATTATATCTATAGATAGAGCTAATTCAACTATTAAGGTAAGTGGAGTGCAAGCAACTGCAGTCGGTACTGGGAATCATATAACCGTGCAAGGCTCAGCAGGGCTTGAGTTAACAGGTTTAGGAGCAATTTTTGGTTCAGGTGATTTATATGGTTTATCTAGAACTACATATAATTGGCTCAATCCTTATAGCAAGAATTTGGCTGCTACAATCTCAACTTCTGCAATACAGACAGCTATAGATTATGTAGATGAAGTAGCAGGAGGTACTGTTGATTTCATACTTAGTTCTTATGATGTTAAGAGAAAGTATCTTGACTATGTAGCATTAAATAGAACTAACATTGATTATATGAACCTTGATGGAGGCTTTAAGGCATTATCGTATAATGGCATTCCTTTCGTTTCGGATAGGTTCGTGGCAGACGGTTCTATGTATATGCTCAATAGCTCAGATTTCAAATTACATCAATTATGTGATTGGCGTTGGCTTGAGGGCGATGCAGGAAGAATTATTAGACAGAAAACAGGCTATGCAACATACTCAGCTACTTTGGTTAAGTATGCTGACTTGATATGCGATAGACCTATAGGACAAGCTAAAATTACAAATATTACTGTAGCTTCATAATAAAAGAGCTATCAGTAATTTAGAGGTGTATGAATTATGCGAAAGATTAGAATAGTAAATGATGTAATGGGCATAGTGAGGCGATTAAAAAATATTGACCGTGATTACTTTGTAGTGTGGAATAAAAAAAATGACAGATACGAGATACATAATTGCAGGTGTGAACCTACATTAGTTCTAGTCTTACCTTATCCGCAGTTAGATTCACGAGCAATCACTTATGTTCAGAGTACTAGAATTGAGAATATGCAAGAGTTTATAGTCCAAATGGATGAATATAATCATAAACTTGAAGAAAGCAAGAATAGACAAATACTAGATGAATCATCGTATAAATCAAAACACCTAATTGATTTCATTGCTACAAAGGGGGAAGCTCAGCTTCCCTCTTACAATGAAATATAAGAGGTGAAAAATGAAACTAAGAGAAGTGGTTGATAAGGCTGTATTCTATTTGGGGTTATCTGACGAGTTGATACTTGAAGGCTCAAATGCTACTCCAGAAACAAATAAAAAAATTGCTACACTTATTCGATGTGCAAATGTTATACAAGGAGAAATTGCCAGTGACTATATCCCGTTAATTGCCAAAGAAACTGTAACTTCTGATAACTATGAATTACAATACTCATATTTTTCAAGAAGGTTAATAAGCATAAATAGTTGTTTGTACAAGGGTAGAAAAATAAAATTTAAGGTGTATCCTACCTATCTTGAAGTATCTGAAAATGGCGAAATTGAAGTGCAGTATAATTATTTGCCTGAAGATATTGGGTTAGATGATGATGTGCCATATTTGGCAACTTTGTCGCCTAGCACATTCGCTTATGGAATAGCAGGAGAATACGCTATTGTAAATAAAATGTATGAAGAGGCAATCCTATTCGAAAGAAGATTTAAGGAAGGAATGGTATCGGATACATCGATAAAAAACGCTACTTATGTCAAGGAGAGGAGGTGGATATAAATGTATTACCTCAAAACAAGCAAGGCAAAAAAACCTAAACGTAAGGTAATAAATATCTCGACTTTTCAAGGTATTAATTTCAAGATAAGCGAGAGCATTTTGCCATATAAATACAGTCCAATGAGCTATAATTTTATGTTTGGTAATGGAAGTTTATGTGCTGGAATAGGTTTCAAATATTCAGAATTGCCCTTAAGTACAGGAGTTATGAATCAGTGTTCAGTATTAGGCGAACCGCCAAAAAAAATGTGGTTATATCGTAAATTCAATCAAGTTACAAATGAGCGTGAGGACAATGTAGTAGTTGTAACCGTATCCAATAAGGTGTATTCCAGTATGCTTCCACTTGATGATGTATTTACGAGAATATGGGATATTACAGTTATAGGAGAGGTCAATGCAGTAAATTATCGTTATAATGGTGAAGATGTCTTGTTGATTTCCTCTGAAAGTGGCGGACTATATATGTATAACGGTATAGATGAACCAACA
>CAZKXV010000036.1:0-10271 GCA_964556835.1 uncultured Clostridia bacterium | reverse complement strand
GTTATTGGCGACCTTAATGTTGCATATTCTTATACTGGTGTGGATGGTACTATTTATGCTGCAAGTTCAGATGCCCCAGTAAATGTAGGTAACTACACAGGAACAGTAACTATTACTAATAGCTATGATGAATGTGTGGGTGTATCTAGCGTGGCAATAACTATAACTCCTGCTATACTTACAATTAGTCTAATTGAAGTGATTAATAGAGATTATAATTCTGGAACAAATGTCGTAATTAATAGATTTACTATTGAGGGTGTTGTAGAAGAAGATGAAAATAATGGAATTAATGAAGATGATATTATTCTTACCAATAAGAGCACAGCTTTTGAATTTGCAGATAAGAACTCTGGTACTTGGGATATAATTCTTGTCAATGGTACTTTAACTTATTCAGCAGGAAGTCCTTATCCTAACGCATATAAGAATTATTGTCTAGGTTATATCAGAGCTATTGACAGTGTAAGGGTAGCTTTTGTAGAAGGCGAATCTATTAAAGATCAGTCTGGTACAACTATCAGAGGTATTATTAGCCCTCTTGAGCTATTTGTTATTGCTAATTCTATTAGTAAGATTTATGGACAAAACGATGCTGATGTTTGGAGCCCTGGTGAGTATGAGACTGCTTTCTATTTTGAAGAAGAGGGCGATTTACGATTTGCTGGAGAGGACTTTACTGGAACATTAGGTAGGGTTACAGGGGAAAATGTTGGTCGTTATAGCATTACGGCTGGTAATCTCGCAATCAATAATAATTACCAATTAACTGTTGATACTAGTGGAAGTACATTTGAAATTGTTAGACGTGAGGTTACTCTTGTAATCACACCTACTACTAAGCAATTTGGCGATACTGATCCAGTGTTCACTTACACTGATGTTTCTGATACTGTAACAGAGCCAAATACAGGACTATTAGTTGGAGACAGACTTGAGTTGGGATGGAGCTATCCTCGTAATGCTGACCCAAGGACAACAGCTTATGCGGTACAGGCTATTATGAATCATGTGAGTTCCGCTGCTCATAATAGAAATTATAGTTTGAATACTACAACTTACAAAGTTCTTAATGGCATAAGTTGCGGATATATTTCTGCAATTAATTATACTGTTACTCCTCGTGATATTATGGTTGATGTAGTTGGTGGTAATACTAAGATGTATGGTATGGCGGAACCGATTATAGAACTTGCTTGTATGAATAATTTGCTTACTGACCATGTAAAAGCAACTCGCCTAGAGGGAGAAACAGTATCTGCAAATGGTTACGATATAATAATCTCTGTTCTTAGAGGTTCAACAGATATTTCTAGTAAATATAATATTGTTAGCCCTGCCGGAGAAGCAATTTATGACGCTGAGGGTGTTGTTATTCACGATGATTATAAGTTTAGTATTACTCCTCGTAGGATTACTGTAATACCTGAATTAGTGAAAGTTTCTTATGGTAGCCAAATTCCTAATGGTTCTACTGTTAAGTATTACATTGATAGTTCTATAGATTTCGAAGTTTCGGGCGGTTTAGGGCTAGATGACTCTTATTCGGAAGCCGGTGTTTATGCTGAAGGTATCAATATCGGTTCATTAGATACGGGTGACCCTAATTATGTATTTGTACTAGATACTACTGCAAGATTAATTATTGAGCCTATGAATATTAATATCATTCCTGTTCCATTAACTAAAATATATGGAGAAGATGATCCTACAGAATTCAATTTCACTTATAATGGTATTAGAACTGGCGATGATGTTAGTGTAGAGCTAGTAGATTTCTATAGACTTGAATCTGGCCAGATGGCGGGTGATTATGATATGGGACTTAATTTCTCAATAACTGGGGCTAATAGTGATAATTATAAAATATCACTAACTAAGATTGATCTAATTATACAACCTAAACCTATTGAAATTGGAATATCTAGTAATATCCAGATTATATATGGTCAATCAGAAAATCTTCCTGCAATAAATCCTGCATTGGTGAATGGTTCGACTTTGCATAGAGGCGATACCTTGGCTAATCTAGCACTAAATTGGGGAAATTTGGGGCTGCTTCCTGTTGGTACACATGATTTGACTCTTGCAAGTAATAATCCTAATTATGCAGTTAATGTTACTACTGGAAATATAACCGTTACACCTAGAGAATTAACAATAATTATCGAAAACAAATCTAAGGTAGAAAGTCAAAATGACCCAGTATTAACTTATATAATTGACGCTGGCACTATAGTGAATAGTGATATGGTTACAGGCTCATTAATGAGAGAAGAAGGCGAAGAGCCCGGTACTTATATTATTACACAAGGTGATTTATCATTGGGTGACAATTATGTTCTTACCTTCACTTCAGATGCTAAGTTGACTATAGAAAGAGCGCCTATTGATTTTGTTCCTATAGCTGCAGTTGGTGCAGGCGGAATTGCAATTATATCAATACTAGCTGCTATATTCTTGACTTTGCGTAAAATAAAAGCCGCAGCTATTCCTATATAAAAAATTCAAACAAAATGTTTGGAAATTGTATCATTATGTAGTATAATAAATAAAAAAGCTTATGGAGGTAAAAAATGAAATTACATAATCGTATCATTACTGCAGGATTAGTGCTGGTAATGTTAAGTGGGGTTCTTGCTGGATGCAAAAAAGACCCACCACTAGATGTTTCAAACAATCCTTTTCTAATGACCAATATGACAGTAGGTAGTAGAATAGACGCAGCTACTGACGAAACAATGCCCTGTCTTCTTGGAGCTAAACCAAGTTTTGCAGCGCTTGCAACACCATATGATACAAGTAGAACAGATGAGGATGCAATAAGGATTCTTGCAGTACAAATGTATAATGATGCATGTCTTAGAGATTTACAAGCTACTCAAAGGGCAACATATTCTTATGTGCCAACGCATAATGTTGCTATGAATATGGATAATCAAGTACTTCTTAATATTTATGAAATTAAGAATGGTAACGAATATTATCGTATAGACTATAGATTAAAGAAAGATATTCCGCTATTCAATGCTTTGCCTACAGCAGAAAGGTCTATTAATAATATGTTGGAATTAGTTACAACAGAACGTAGATATATGAATACAGATATGGATACTATTAAGTATGAGAAGATTCTTAATGCATCTACTAATGCAGATGGAGTTCCTTATGCAAATTGGTCTGATACTGATAAGTTAACTACGAAAGAGGAAGGAGTTGGTCTTAATAAAGTATTTAACAACGATATAGATATTGATTATGCAACGGATTGGAATATTGATATTGGTTGCAAATACCAAAAGAGTGAATTTGTTATCAACGAAAATACTGTTGATACTGCAACGGTAGCTTATAATGATGTAGAAGGTTTCTATACTATAGATGTTACACTTGATTGCGCACTAGTATATGGCGATGATATTCCAGAAGGTAAGGTTACTGATAAGAATAATACAGGTAGCAGAAGCTATGCAAGCTTAGGCTACAATGAAGCTACAGAGCTTACAAGAGCTTATATCCAAGACGGTGCAGGCACCGATAATGTAGCCTATACATCAATTCATATTACTATGGAAGTTTGGGATAGTGGCCATTTCAAGACATATAGCTCAGTTGAGAGTTGGGAAGGCACATTGAACATATTTAGTATAGGAGTTAGTTCGGATTTTCTATATTATGATGTATATAGTTATGATGAAGAGAATTGTAATATTTCTAAATATTATACTAACGACGATTTTGTTGATGATTATAATGCTACAACTTAATTATATTTAAGGATTTATTTAATGATAAACCCCCACTTCAATCTGAAGTGGGGGTTTTGTAATAACAAATACATTTTATATTCATCTGTATAAAATTAGGGTAATGCTGATTATTAGATTGCCCTTGCCTTAATAAATGCAGCACGCACTGCTTCATGTATTTTGCCGGGTCTTAAAGAATCACCAATATTATATACTTCTTTGGCAGCTTGAATACTTACGCATTCGCTATATAATGAATTATTACTTTTAACTCCTGCTGATAGAATAACTACATCAGTTTGAATAATTTCATCTTCATAATTAAGTACAATTTTAGGTGCAAGAGGGTTTTCAACATTATCGGGTAAAATTGGTGTCCAAGTTACATATGGGTCCGGTTTCTTATTTGTATTATTAGTAGAAACAAGGATACTATTATCATTGACCTTAATTAATTTTGTCATATTCTTAAGCTCAACACCTGCTTTTTCTAGATAATGTATAATATGACCCCTATTAGCTGTACAAACGTGATTCATAAAGTATTCCATCATCTCAATAACTTTGACTTTTTTATTTAATTCATATTTCAGAAAATATGCTGTTTCACATCCTACAACACCACCGCCAATAATAACGATATTCTTAGCGTCTTTTACTAATTCAGGATTGCTTAGTACATCAATAGCATAGAAAACATGTGGTTTATCTATTCCCTCAATCGGAGGTTTAGACTGAGTTGAACCAGTTGCTGTAAGAATAACATCATATTTTGCGGTTTTCAATTGTTTTGCAGTTGGGGCTTTGCCAAGTAGCAATTTGAAATTCTCATTTTCACCAAAATTAACTACTTGCCCTCTCAAATATTCAAGGTAATTGCTGTATTCATACTTAATCAAAGGTTTCGCACCGGGAATAATTAGTCCGCCTATTTTTTCTGTTTTCTCATATAGGTCTACAATATGTCCTTTCGCTAATAATTCTTTGGTAGCTATTATTCCCGCTGGTCCAGCTCCTATGACTGCAACTTTCTTAGGCATAATTGCAGGTAGGACACGTTCAGGCAGTTCAATTTCAAAAGCACAACGTGGATTAACTGCACATTGTGGGTGACCACCTTCTACAAATTCATTAATACATCCCTCTTGGCAACCAATACAAGGGACTATTTCTTCGGTTTTTCCAGCATATGCTTTATTACACCATTCAGGGTCAGCAAGTAGCGGACGACCGAGCATAATCATATCACATTTCTTATCTCTAAGTGCTTGCTCTGCTAAGTCAGGGTAGCCAAGTTTTCCAACTGCAACTACAGGAACTTCAAGACCGACATTCGACTTAATATCATTTGCCTTCAGATAATCTTTCGCCATCTTTGCTATATCTAAGAAGCAACCGGCTGGCATAGAGGCAGGAGGATGTGGTAACCACCAGTTATCATAACAACCTAAATCCACATCAAACATATCTACGCCGGCTTTCACTAAATCAACTAAGTACTCTAATGATTGAGCGAGAGTACGTTCATTTCTGAATTTCTTCAAACTCTTGACTACGTTCATTTTATCGCCATATGTTGCATTTAATGCTAATGATAAATCTATTCTATACATAATAGGGTATCTGTCGCCCACTCTCTTTCTTATTTCTTTGACTGAGTCAAGACCGAATCTCTTCCAATCAGAATACTTGCCTAACTTTCTTCTGTTGAATGCGGGATTAGCCATTTGTTCAAATAGATATCCCTCATGTGCGTGTAAATAAACGCCATCTAGGTTAGAGGCTTTCGCATCTGCTGCTCCTTGACCTAATTGTTTGACTATCTTAGTACATTTTCTGTCGGATAATCTTTTGGAAGGTATCGATGGTATATAGAAGTTGGGATTCCATGAAGCAGAAACGGGTAATTTGTAGAAGTTTAGTAGACATTGTGGATTGCCCACTCTGCCTAGTCCAGCCGATAATTGAATGAAAATATTCGCTCCGTGATTATGACAAGCTGCAGCTAAGTCACGCCAGCCTGCGAAAACTGTTCTACTTCTATCTATTCTAGGAAAGTATACCAAATCGCCTTTCTCTATAAGTGAGCTGTCTACTCCATAACTTACAGGCACAAGACCAGTAGTGATTAAACCAACCCCTCCTTTTGCTCTTTCTTCGAAGTATGAAATCATTCTTTCTGCAGGTTTTCCTGTTTCATCACACATACTAACATTACCCATAGGTCCCATCACCAATCTGTTCTTAATTGTAATAGAATTTACTTGTATTGGTGAAAACATTTCTGTATATGGTGCTAGATTATTAGTCATTTTTGGTGTAGTTTTTTCTGTTTTTACCCAGTCTCCAAAATGGTCGTGCAAATCATTTAAGATTTTATCATTAACTTCGCTGCTCATGGCATGCCTCCTTAATAAACATTACTAAATTTAATTATACTACAATAAGAAAATAACTACAAGAATTTAATTGTTTTTTTTGATGATTAAAGCTCATTAGATTGATATATATATTAAAATGCTCTATAATAAGCGCATTAAGGGAGACGCACCGAAATGGTTAATGAATCTAGAAAATCACAACGCATAGCAATCATAGGCATATTTTTCGCAATTATGCTAGCATTCTTAATATTTATGCCGTTAAATGCATATGTTCCTTTAATTGCTTTAATGGTAATAGCTTTAACTGAGAATTGGAAAATGGGATTTGTAGGTGGACTTATGTTCGGTATCGCAAGTTGGATATCTGCTGCAGTTTTTCCATCATCACCATTGTATCTAGTATTTATGAATCCCCTAGTTTCTATACTACCTAGAATTATTGTAGGGGGGGCAATTTTCTTTATTGCGAAAGCTGTATACAATCTCGCTTGTAAGAAATTCAGGATTACCATTAGCGAAATAGATTATGAGACTATCTCATCTGAAGAAATGAAGCTAATTAGACAGGCAAAATATATTTCATATGTAATAGCATGTATAAGTGGTGCTTTGATAAATACTATTCTTGTAATCGGTACTATGTTCTTGCTATATAATGGGGAAACACATTTTTTTGAGGGAGCATCGGTGTTAATTACTCCAGAAGTAATTCTTCCTCTTATTAGTATTTCTGCAATTACTGAGCCTATAGTATGTGCAATAATAGTACCTCCAGTGGTGCTAGCCCTTCAAAAAATAAGATAATTGTTAAATTTTACCTTAATTTTTCATTTTGATATTGTATTGTTAATCTAGATTTGCTATAATATTAATACAAAGGAGTTTTCTTGACTATGGATAACCAAACAGATTTTCCTATATATTTGTTTCATAAAGGAGAAAATTATGAAGCTTATAAATTAATGTGTCCTTCTAAAGATGATTGTGGAAGTGGCTATATTTTTCGTGTTTGGGCACCTAAAGCAAAAAGTATAAGCGTAGTGGGAGATTTTAATAATTGGGATAGCTCTATATCGCCTATGAAGAAAATTTCTGTAGGGTTATGGGAATGCAACGTAGAAAATGCAAAAATGTATGATAATTATAAATTTGCAGTTGTTCAATCTAATGGCAAGACAGTTCTTAAGTCTGACCCATATGCATTACATACGGAGACTTCCCCCGGTAATGCTAGTAAGGTTTATGATATAGAAGGCTTTAGTTGGTCAGATTCTTCTTGGCTTATAGCTAGAGAAATGCTAGACCATAAGAAATTGCCAATGAATATTTATGAGCTAAATATTGCATCTTGGAGAAGGTTCGAAAACGGTAATTTCTACAGTTACAGAAAACTTGCCGAAGAATTGATACCATATGTTAAGAGTATGAATTATACGCATATAGAGCTTATGCCTATTAGTGAGTTTCCTTATGATGGTTCATGGGGATATCAAGTTACTGGAATGTTTGCTCCAACTTCAAGATTTGGTACTCCACATGATTTTATGCATTTTATTAATGAATGCCATAAAGCAAATATCTTTGTAATTATAGATTGGGTACCTGCACATTTTCCTAAAGATGAGAACGGTTTATATATGTTTGATGGTAAGCCATTGTATGAGTATGCGGATAAAACAAAACAAGAGCATAAAGAATGGGGTACTATGGTCTATGACTATGGAAGAAATGAAGTTAAAAGCTTTCTTATTTCTTCTGCAATGTTTTGGCTGGAAAAATACCACATTGATGGTATAAGAGTGGATGCAGTAGCTAGTATGCTATATCTTAATTATAATAGGGATAAAGGTAATTGGCTGCCGAATGCTGAGGGAGGGGAGATTAACCTTGAGGCGAAGAAATTCTTCCAAATACTTAACTCAAACCTTCTCACTAAGCATAAAGGGGCAATAATGATAGCGGAAGAATCTACTGCCTTTCCTTTGATTACTATGCCTATCGATGTAGGTGGACTTGGATTTAATTACAAATGGAATATGGGTTGGATGAATGATACATTAGAGTATATCAAGCTTGACCCATTTTGTAGGAAAGATAAGCATAGCAATATGACATTTGGTATGGATTATGCGTATACCGAGAATTTCATTCTGCCACTTTCGCATGATGAAGTTGTGCATGGGAAGCTTTCACTTATCAACAGAATGCCCGGCAAGTACGAAGATAAATTTCGAGCATATATGACATATTTAGGATTTATGATGGCACACCCCGGCAAGAAACTTCTTTTTATGGGTGGCGAATTTGGGCAATTCATTGAGTGGGATTATCAAAAACAGCTTGATTGGTTGCTACTTCAGTATCCTATGCACCGTAGTATGCAGAAATTTGTAAAAGATATAAATAAGTTCTATCTTACAAATAGTGCTTTATTCGAATTGGATCATGAAAAAGACGGCTTTGAATGGATTTGTGGTGATGATAATAGAAACAATATAATATCATTTATCAGATATGACAGCAAGGGAGACTTTATTGTTGTTGTATGCAACTTCTCTCCTGTGACTAGGACAAATTATGAGATTGGTGTGCCACAGAGAGGCAAATATAGAGCTGTATTTAATAATGATGTATATTTTAAGCGAGGCAGTGGGTCAAAAGTTTATACGGCTAAGCCCAAAAGTTTGCATAATCAACCCAATAGTATAGAAATAGTTGTAAATGCAAATTCGTTCGCATATATTAAGAGAATTATTACATAAAGGAGGATTATATGATAAAAAAAGGAAAAGAATGTGTAGCAATGCTACTTGCAGGCGGACAGGGAACTAGGTTAGGGGTACTTACTACAGAAGTAGCTAAACCTGCGGTGCCTTTCGGTGGAAAGTATCGTATTATAGATTTCCCATTATCTAACTGTATCAATTCTGGTATAGATACTATCGGTGTACTTACTCAATATCAACCTTTTGAACTTAATCAATATATAGGTAACGGTTCCCCTTGGGATTTAGATAGGTTGAATGGCGGTGTTTATGTTCTGCCTCCATATCTAAAAAATGATAGTGCTGCAGATTGGTATAAAGGCACAGCTAATGCTATATATCAGAATATTAATTTCATAGATAGGTTTAATCCGGAATATGTACTTGTACTTTCTGGTGACCATATCTACAAAATGGATTATGATATGATGCTTGAAGCCCACAAAGAAAAGGATGCAAGCTGTACAATAGCAGTTATCAATGTAACTAAAAAAGAGGCAAGCAGATTCGGTATAATGAATACTAATGAAGATGGTTCTATCTATGAATTTGAAGAAAAACCAGTAAAACCTAAGAGCACAAATGCCTCAATGGGTATCTACATATTTACTTGGAATAAGCTTAGAAAATTTCTTATGGAAGATGAGATGAAAAAGAATTCAAGTAATGATTTCGGCAAGAATATTATTCCTAGTATGCTTAATGCTGGTGAAAAATTATTTGCTTATGAGTTCCAAGGCTACTGGAAAGATGTTGGTACTATATCTAGTCTATGGGAAGCGAATATGGACTTGTTAGATAGCAAAAGCGGGTTAAATATGAAAGACAGCGAGTGGAAGATATATTCGAGGTCCTCAGCTTTGCCACCTCATTATGTGGGTGATTCAGCTAGGATAACTAATACTATCATTTCAGAGGGCTGTAATATTTATGGAGAAGTGAAGAATTCTATTCTTTTTCAGTCTACCCAAATTAAACGTGGAGCAAAGGTAATTGAATCAATTATCTTGCCTGGTGCTATTATAAAAGAGGGCGCAGAAGTATATTATTCGATTGTTGCTGAAGATGCTGTTATTGAAAAAGGAGCTATTGTAGGTGCAATGCAAATAACTGAAAAAGGCAAGGAATACGAAATTGCTGTTATTGGAGCAAATGGAGTTGTAGGCGTAGGCGAGAAAGTCGAAGCTAATGTGATGGTAGAAGGGAGGAAAAAATCATGGTAAAAGTAATGAGTATAATATTTGCTAGTGATAATGAAAATAAACTTGGTGAATTAACAATTCATAGAACCACTGCCTCCTTACCATTTTGTGGTAGATATCGCTTGATAGATTTCACTTTATCTAATCTTGTTAATAGTGGAATTACTAAGA
>CAZKXV010000035.1:0-10283 GCA_964556835.1 uncultured Clostridia bacterium | reverse complement strand
CGATTGCAATGTATTCTGCAAATAATGCACTTTCGTCATCAACTGAGTCGGGAAGTTTAATAATATTAGACTCGGGAACAATAACATAATTGGATAGGTATCCGTCTATGTCTACACCTTTTGCATTTGGTGCTTGTCCCTCATTCTTGATATAGGGCGTTAGTAATACTCTTTCTCCTTTGATAAATTGTTTGTTTTCAGGAGATTCACTAATTAATCCTACTGCTATTCTGCAGGGAACCATTGGTTCGCTTGTTGCTTCACCTAAATATACAGCTGTATCAGTTGAGGAAATAAATGTTTTGGTAACTCTAACTTTGATTTCGCCTTCGATTGGTGCGATAGCTTCTTCTACACATAATTCCATTCGGTCTTTGGGTATAGTGAGCCATTTCTTCATATATTGCACCTCCATTATGAGTTTTATAATTATATCACGATTAATATAGTTTTGCAAATCAATTATAAAAGTATACAAATTTCGTTGACAAATACATTAAAAAACAATATAATGAACAAGCAATAAATTGAGAGGTATGTATAATGAAAGATAGTATCCATCCAAAATACAAAGACGTTCCAGTTCAATGTGCGTGTGGCGAACACTTCATTGCTGGTACTACTAAAGATGTTGAGGTAATAAAAGTAGACTTATGTAACAAGTGTCATCCATTCTTCACCGGCAAGCAAAAACTTGTAGACACAGGTGGCAGAGTAGACAAATTCAAGAAACGTTATAGCTTGAAATAATCTTAAAGAATGGTGATAGTGCAGAATACTCTGCACTATATTTCTTATAAGGAGTGTAAATGGGCTTAAAAGCTAAGAGAGTATCGAAAATAGGTGGGCAAGCTGTATTAGAAGGCGTTATGATGCGTGGAGAATCTTCTCTTGCTACTGCTGTTCGAGATGAATATGATGAGATAGTTATTGAGTCATCAAGGCTCAAATCCCGTGATGAAAAACATTGGTTCTTCAAACTACCTATAGTACGTGGTGTAGTTTCTTTCTTGGATTCTCTTGTTAAGGGAACTAAGATTTTATTACGTTCTGCTGAAGTATGGGGTAGTGATGATGCTGAACCAACTAAGCTAGAAAAGTGGCTTGCAGAAAAAACAAGATTTGATATTCTTGATATTGCAATTTTCTTAGGCTTAATATTTGGTTTGGGATTAAGTATTGGTTTATTCTTTGTATTACCACAAGTAATTACTACAGGTTTGATTCGTTGGTTTGATTGGGATAGTATTTCTAGTGTATCTAAGAATCTTATCACTGGAGGCATTAGAATCTTAATTTTCGTTCTATATATTTCCCTAGTTTCATTTATTAAGGATATAAGAAGAACATTTATGTATCACGGAGCGGAGCATAAGGTTATTAACGCTTTTGAAGCGGAATTAGAATTAACTGTAGCAAATATTCAAACTATGCCTACTAGAAATGATAGATGTGGTACAACTTTCATCTTTCTTGTAATGATAGTTTCGATTATTATGTTTTCGTTCTTAGGGTGGCAGGAGAATCTTGGTATTAGGCTTATAACTAGACTTGCGTTGCTTCCTCTTGTTGCGGGAGTATCATATGAATTTCTGAAATTATTTGCGAAAAGCGATAATCTATTATTTAAGATTTTTAAGTATCCCGGGCTTCTACTGCAGAAAATTACTACAAAAGAGCCTGAAGATAAAATGATAGAAGTTGCATTAACAGCTTTTCTTACTGTTCAGGCAATGGATAAAGATAAGTCTTATCCAACTAGTAATTATGTTATAAAGAAGAACTACCTTGCTGTAAGAAATGAGATTACAACAATGATATACGCCACTACTAAGGAAGTTGCGGAAGTAGATTGGATATTTTCTGAAGTGACCAAAAAGAATAGAAGTGAGCTTCCGCTGATGAAATATGTTACAGAAGAACAATATAAGAAAGCTCTACAAATAGCGAAAGAGCGTGCTACAGGAAAACCTTTGCAATATATATTGGGCAATACTAATTTCTATGGTTATGATATTAAAGTCGATGAAAGGGTGTTAATCCCTAGATGTGAGACTGAAATACTTGTTGAGAGTATTATGCCATTATGTAAGGATAAGAAAGTTCTTGATATGTGTACAGGGAGTGGAGCAATAGCTATAGCGATTTCAAAAGGTTCTAATGCTGTGGTAGTCGCTTCTGATATTTCGGATAAAGCCCTTGAACTTGCGGGTGAAAATGCTAAAATAAATGATGCAGAAATAGAATTTGTGCAAAGCGACCTTTTCACTAATATTAAGGGTAAGTATGATATCATTACTATTAATCCTCCTTATATCTCGAGTGCAGAAATTGCTACTTTGCAAGGGGAAGTAAGAGATTATGAACCAAGAGAAGCGCTTGACGGAGGAGAGGACGGGCTTGATATTATCAAGAGAATAGCGAATGATTATACTAAATACCTTTCAGACAAGGGTACTCTTATTATGGAAGTGGGTATAGGTCAAACGGAGGATGTAGCTAAGTTGTTTACAGGGACTAATATAGAGATTATTAAGGACTTGGAGAAAATAGATAGATTTGTTAAGGTGACAAGAAATGTATGAGAAGCTAGAAAAGATAAAAAATAGATATGATGAGTTGACCTTGCAAGCATCTAATCCAGAGGTTATTTCCAAAAGAGAAGATTGGCAGAAGATTGTTAAAGAACGTGCTAGCTTAGAGAATATAGTATTAGAATATGATAAGTATGTTGCTTGTAAGAAAGAGCAAGAGAGTTTATTTGAAATCGTTTATAATGAATCGGAAAAAGAGCTGGTGAATATGGCGAAAGATGAACTATATGAGCTTAAGCAGACTTTGCAAGAAATTGATGACGAATTGAAAGTATTGCTTCTTCCTAAAGACCCAAAAGATAATAATAATGTTATCATTGAAATAAGGGCTTGTGCTGGAGGAAGTGAAGCAGGACTTTTCGCTACGGAGCTTGCTAAACTTTATATGAAATATGCGGAAAGGAATAAATGGCAAATTGAAGAAATAGATATGAATTATACGGAACTTGGCGGTTTGAAGGATGGCACTTTTATGCTATCGGGCAAAGGTGCTTATGCGAAATTGAAGTATGAGAGTGGTGTGCATAGAGTGCAAAGAGTGCCTGATACAGAATCACAAGGCAGAGTGCATACTTCTACTGTTTCTGTAGCGGTTCTACCTGAAGCGGAAGACTATGATTTAGAGATTGTTGAAAGTGATTTGAGAGTTGATACCTATAGGTCAAGCGGTGCAGGTGGACAGCACGTAAATACAACGGATTCTGCTATACGTATAACACATATCCCCACAGGTATAGTAGTAACTTGCCAAGATGAGAGAAATCAACATAAAAACAAAGATAAAGCTATGAAAGTGCTTAAGACTAAGTTAAACGACCATTTTCAAAGCATTATCAATGCAGAATATAGCTCAAATAGAAAGAACCAGATTGGTACGGGTGATAGATCTGAGAGAATAAGGACCTATAACTTCCCTCAAGGAAGAGTAACTGACCATAGAATTGGGAAGACTTTATATTCTTTGGGCGAATTTATGCTCGGAGATATTGATGATATGGTAGAAGCTTTGCGGATTGCTACTCAAGCAAGATTGCTAGCTTCGGAAGAATCTAATAATCGACACTAGTTATATATTATGGTATAATTTACTATCATAATATGTATTAGATTCAAGATGAGAATAATAAAGGAGACAATATGATAGTTTATGGAGAGAAGAAAAACCTTCTAGAAATACATAGTTACAACTACAACTTACAAGATGTAAAAGAACCAAGATTATATAGAGATATTTTTTCATATGATACAATTCCAAAGATTACATTTAATAATAGGGTTGTTCCTATTAATATGCCATCAGAAATATTTATTACTGATACCACTTTTAGAGACGGGCAACAGGCATTCAAGCCTTTTACCGTGAAACAAATAGTTGATTTGTTCAAATTAATGAGTAAGCTTGGGGGACCTAATGGAATAATTAGACAGTCAGAATTCTTTCTATATTCTGATAAGGATAAGCAGGCCGTTAGAGAATGTCAAGAACTCGGTTTGGAATTCCCTAAAGTTACTAGCTGGATTAGAGCTAGTGAAAAAGATTTTGAATTAGTGAAAGAATTGGGATTAGAAGAAACTGGCATTCTAGTTAGTTGTTCTGATTATCATATCTTCAATAAGATGGGATTGACAAGAAAACAGGCTTTAGATAAATATCTTGGTGTTGTGAAAATGGCGTTAGATAGAGGAATTATTCCAAGATGTCACTTCGAAGATATAACTAGAGCAGATTACTATGGTTTTGTTGTGCCTTTTGCGTTAGAGCTTAGAAAACTGTCTGATGAATCAGGAATACCTATCAAGATTAGAGCTTGTGATACTATGGGTTATGGTCTTTCATTTCCAGGTGTCTCTCTTCCTCGTAGCGTTGCCGGCATTATCTATGGTCTTAACCATTTTGCTGAGTTTCCAAATGATTGCTTAGAATGGCATGGTCATAATGATTTCTATAAGGTAGTAAATAATGCTTCTACTGCTTGGTTATATGGTGCAAGTGCTGTAAATTGCTCTTTGCTTGGTATAGGCGAGAGAACAGGTAACTGTCCTCTTGAGGCTATGGTTATAGAGTATTGTGGTTTCAAAGGTGATAATGGTGGAATGGACTTAAGTGTTATTACTGAAATTGCTGATTATTTCAAGAAAGAAATAGATTATAATATTCCTGAGAGAACGCCATTTGTTGGTCGTTGTTTCAACACTACTCGTGCAGGTATTCATGCTGATGGTATGCTCAAGAATCCTGAGATTTATAATATTTTTGATACTGAGACTATTCTTAATCGTCCTCCACTTGTTGCTATTGATAATAATAGTGGACTCGCCGGTATAGCTTTCTGGGCTAATTCCTATTATGGATTGAAGGGTGAATATGCTGTCAATAAGAAAGACCCTGCAATAGCTAAGATTAAAGCTTTGGTTGATGTTCAATATGTAGAAGGTAGAAATACCGTTATGAGTGACAAAGAATTACACGCATTTTTCAAACAAGAGAATGCTATTAAATATGCAGAAATAGTCAAATTGAAAGGAATTAGACAGAGAATAATCGAGGATTAATATTATAGTTATTGAGGACTATAACTAACTTAACATTAATACATTATTATATTACAAAGGAGAGAATTTATAATGATAAACCTAATATGTGGACCTAAAGGCGTTGGAAAAACTAAAGAAATTATTAAGTTAGCTAACGCTAGTACTGAAAAAGCACTTGGCTGTATTGTATTTATTACAGACAAAGACGGGTATACATACCATATCAATTATAACACTAGATTTGTTAATGCAAATGAGTTTTTTATATCTTCTAGTATTGAATTGATAGCTTTTATAAAAGGATTAGTAGCCGGCAATAGAGATATTGAGCATTTCTATATTGATGGGGTGCATAGAATGTGTAGAGTCAATATTGATGAATTAGAAACATATTTTGATGACCTTGAAAAAGTTTCTAATGATTATGGAGTAAATTTCACATTGGCAATTAGTGCGAGCAATGAAGAACTTCCTGGTTTTCTAAAAAAACGTTTGGAGTGAAATTGTAATGAAATATGTAAGTACTAGGGATTCAGGTGTAAGCGTTTCTGCAAGTCGTGCCATAGTAAATGGCATTTCACCTGATGGCGGGCTTTATGTTCCTGCTTCTTTTCCTAAATTAAACGAAAATGATTTCAAAATGCTTTTAGATATGGAATACTATGAAAGAGCTGCTTTTGTCATGCATAAATATCTCGATGATTTCAGTATAGAAGAATTGGAAGAGTATTGCAAGAAAGCATATTCGAAGTTTGAAGAAAATGACCCTTGTCCAGTGGTAAGTATTGATGGCGATATGTACATTATGGAATTGTGGCACGGTCCAACTCACGCTTTCAAGGATATGGCTCTTTCTATATTGCCTTATCTTATGACTAGTGCAAGAGAAAAATGCAAGGTGAAGAACAAAACACTTATACTTGTTGCAACTTCAGGCGATACCGGCAAGGCTGCCCTTGAGGGTTTCAAAGATGTAGACAACACTAAAGTTATGGTATTCTATCCTAACGAGGGTGTAAGTCTAATGCAGAAAAAACAAATGGCTACTCAAGAGGGTGATAACGTATATGTTTCAGCTATAAAAGGGAATTTTGACGATGCTCAGAATGCAGTTAAAGCTATTTTTAAGGATGAGAAAATACGTGAATTATTGGATAAGAAAGGGTATTCTTTGTCATCTGCTAATTCTATTAACTGGGGTAGACTTGTTCCACAGATAGCTTACTATGTTTCATGCTATTGTGATTTGCTAGATAGTAATGAAATAACTATGGGCGACAAAATAAATTTTGCTGTTCCTACAGGTAATTTCGGTAATATTTTAGCTGGTTACTATGCTATGCAAATGGGCGTTCCTATTAATAAATTGTTATGTGCAAGCAATTGCAACAATATCTTGACTGATTTCTTTGTTACTGGTAAATATGATATCAACAGGGAATTCTTTAAGACAATGTCTCCATCTATGGATATACTGATTTCAAGTAATTTGGAAAGATTATTATATGAGATTAACGGGCGTGATAGTAAGGTTGTAGTTGAGTTAATGAAGTCTCTAGCAGATAAAGGCGAGTATACAATAGAGAATATTGGTTACAAGACAAATGACTTTGCTTGTGGTTATACTTCTGAGGAAGAAACAAATAATGTAATAGATAATTTCTTTGAGATTCACGATTATCTATTAGACCCTCATACTGCTGTTGCGGTTAATGTCTATGATAATTATGAAGTTGATATTGACGACAAAGTGCCTACTGTTATAGTTTCCACTGCTAGTCCATATAAGTTTCCTGTGGATATATATAAGGCAATTATGGGTACTGTTATTGAGGATCCTTTCAAAGCTTGTCGCAAGATTCATTCCATTTCTGCAATGGAGATACCTGAAGACTTAATTGCACTTGAAAAAACAGCAATAAGATTCCAAGATGTATGTACTAAAGAAGAAATAAAAGATGTTGTAGTGAGGTATGTTTCGTGAGTACTTGCGAAAGAAAGAAGATAATCTATAGTGGCATTCAACCTACAGGCTGTATAACCATTGGAAATTATATAGGAGCGATTAAGAACTGGCTTGAACTCAAAAATGATTATAATTGTATTTTTTCTATCGTAAATATGCATTCAATGACAGTCAGACAAGATCCGAAAGTATTAAGAGAAAATACCTTAGGGTTTCTAGCACAATATATTGCTTGTGGTCTTGACCCAAAAGAAAATGTATTATATATACAGTCACATGTAAAAAATCATGCTCAACTTACTTGGATACTTAATTGTTTTTCATACATTGGTGAGATGAATAGAATGACTCAATTCAAAGAGAAATCGGCTAAGAATACTGATAACTTGAATATGGGGCTTATGACTTATCCTATACTTATGGCAGCAGATATTTTATTATATAATACAGATTTAGTGCCTGTTGGTGCTGACCAGAAGCAGCATTTAGAATTCACTCGGGATGTTGCAATACGCTTCAATAACCTCTATGGTAATGTATTCACTATTCCTGAGCCATATATTCCAAAGGAAGGCGCAAGGATAAATAGCTTGCAAGACCCAACTTCTAAGATGTCTAAATCGGATACAAATATAAACGGGTATATATCTATTATTGATAGTCCTGATGTTATACTTTCGAAGTTTAGAAAAGCTATTACTGATAGTGATGATCGTATTATCGTAAGTCCTGATAAAGCAGGTATTAGCAATCTCTTAACCATATATAGTTCTTGTTCGGGCGAGAGTGTAGAAAGTGCTGTTGCTAGATTTCTAGGCAAGGGTTATGGTTTCTTTAAGAATGCTGTCGGCGAAAGTGTTGTGGATATTTTATCGCCAGTTAGGGAAGAATACTTAAGACTAATTAAGGATAAGGGATATCTTATGCAGATTGCTCGAGAGGGTGCTTATAAAGCGGATATGTATTCTGAGAGAGTTATGGCTAAAGTTGAGAAAAAGGTAGGTTTTGTAGTAAGGTAAATGTTTGGATATTTAACACCTGATACTAAGAATATGTATGAAATTGATTTCAATAGATATAAAGCTTTTTATTGTGGGCTTTGTCATACTTCGGGTAGAGTAAGCAGTAGGCTTATGAAGCTAGGGGTTTCGTATGATATAACTTTGATAAATATTCTATTGCATAGTGTTCTAGATGTAGAGGTAGAGTTGGTAGAACATAGGTGTATTAAACACCCTATGAAAAAGCAAATAATGGTTAAAGAGAATCACCTAAGTGAATTAACTGCATTATTGAATGTTCTACTTATAGATTACAAACTCAAAGATGATAATCTTGATAACCCTAATTTCAAGACAAAAACAGCAAAATTATTACTTGCTCCAAGTATCAAAGTTGCCAGAAAGAAATTGCCAGAAATAGCACAATTAATCGATATTGCAAGGGCAAAACAAACAGAAATAGAGAAGAAGAACATTGATTCTATTGATAGTCCTGCTCATCCTACAGCAAATATGTTAAGGGAAATATTCAGAGTTATTTGCAAGGATAAGTATACTAAAGAATTGGGGGAGTTGGTCTATCAACTATCAAGATTTATATATATTGCAGATAGCATAGATGATTATGATAAAGATTTTCAGAGTGGTCAATATAATCCTTTTGTAAACATATACGGTGTATGCAGTAAGAAAAAATTATTGAATTCTCATAGAGAAGACGTAGAATTCACTATAAAGAGCACCTATTCTATGATTAGTGAAGTATATAAGAAAATTGAATACAAACAAAATGAAGGTATCTTAACGCATATGATGTGGTATGGGTTGGATAATACTATAGGCAAAGTATTAGAGGTGATAGATGTTAAATAATCCATATAATATAATTGGAGTAAGTCCAGAAGATAGCTTGGATAGTATTACTGAAGTTTTTAACAGTAAGTCTAATAAGTTGCAAGAATTATATTTCTCTGAAGGTGATATAGGTAATAACGCTGTTCGTGAAATGGATATACTAAGAGAGGCATATAACGATATAGTACAGTTGAAACTTGCTGAAGTAGATAATGATGCTGATAATAATTCTAACCAGTATACTAATATCAAACAGTTGATATTAGATAACGAACTTATAGAAGCACAAAAATATCTTGATACACAGAAAGCCAGAAATGGTGAATGGCATTACCTGCAATCTGTTCTCTATATGAAACGTGGCTGGCTCTCAGAATGCAAAAGACACCTTGAACTTGCTATTAAAGATGGTTCTAATCCTGAGTATATTAGCTCATACGAGAAACTTATAGCTTCTAGATTAGACTTATTTCTTGATGATTATATGAGAATATTGAAAGATAAGACAAGACAAGGTCAGATTAGTATGGAATCTGATGTCAAAGAAAACAACATATTAGAAATAAAGCAAATTCCACCATTAGGAAACTCTCCTATCAGATCATATCCTCCTAATACAAGAGGTGCATCTAATCAGCCTACCAACATTTGTATATGTGGCAAGGATAAATCAGATGATCATTTCTGTTAATTCAAATACCGATTGATTTTACTCCAATATTCATCAAATCTTCTACATACTTACTTTTTAAAGAATAAAAAATAATTTTACCTAGTCGACGAGTGTCGACTATTTCTATATTCTTTAATATCCTTAATTGGTGTGATATTGTAGATTGTTTCATCCCCGTTAAATATGCTATATCGTTTACACAAAGTTCTCTCATACATAGTACCAATATTATTTTGATGCGAGTTGCATCACTAAAAGCACTAAAAAAACTTGATAAGTCATATAGTATATCATTAGTGGGAAGATATTTTCTGATTATTGCTTCAGAATTCTTATCTAATTGAATGGTTACTTGTTCCATATGTTAATTGTATGGCATAAATTCTTCAATGGTCAAGGCATAAAAAGCTAGTATTATGAAGATAATTGCATTAATTTGTGGAAAGTAGTCGAAGGAGTATGTATGTGGAATGAAAATTGGTGCCTTTTCCTGCTTCTATGCTTGATATTATTTAGCAAAGAAGATGGGATAAGTAAGACTGAGAGTAATGTTCTAATTGGCATAATCATGGCGCTTGTTCTCTCCTGTACTGATATCTGCAATAATAGAACAACGACAAAAAAGGAGGATAATACTGAGGCATAAGAGACTTTTTGCT
>CAZKXV010000034.1:0-10356 GCA_964556835.1 uncultured Clostridia bacterium | reverse complement strand
TTCTAAATACTATTGACATATCATATAAATGTTGATATAATAATTAGACAAATATCTAATTAACGGGAGGGCTAATATGGCACAGTTTAACGATAGAAAACAAATAAAAGAAAATGCAAAAAGATTTATAAAAGGGAATATGCTTATGCTATTTCTTACCACTATTATTTTAGTTGTGATTGATTTTGCATTGACAGAGATTAGTTCAGGAATTTACAATAATATAGCAGGTGTATCTCTCGCTCAATTGTCAAGGGCTGAAGCTTTGCAATTATCATTAATAAGTATGGGAATAAGTTTTGTTGTTGGCGCACTTACATTTATGTTGAATGTTGGCTTGATGAAAGTCTATTTGGATTTTGTCAGAACCAAAGAAGTTCATGTTGGCGAAATATTTTTTCTCTTTAATAAATATAACCGTAAATACCATATCGCTACTATAATTGCGGGCATTCTTCATATAGTATTTGTTATTCTTGGATTTGTAGCTTTGATTATTCCTGGTATTATAATTCTTGTAGGACTTGCTCTTCTTCCAATTATAATTGCAGATAACCCAGATAGGAAAGCTATGGAGTCTATTAAGGAAACTTGGAAATTAACTAAGGGATATAAATCAGAATTATTTGTCCTTTATATTGACACTTCATTATAATACTGCTATAATATTAGTACAAATTATAGGAGTTATTTTCTTAACTCATTGAAATAGCAAATATTAGGGAGAGGAGAATTTAGAATAATATTATGTATAGTTTACCAAGCAATGAACAGATAAAAGCTATTGCCAGAGATATCTTAAAAGGCAATTATATTAAGTTTATAGTTATTAATGTGATAGGTTTTGGTATTCTTTTTTCTTTATATTATTTTTTCATATATTTTTTAGAATTGATAAATTTTGCTCTTATAGATGTTACTAGTATGTCCATTATTCTTATGTTTGCTTTCATTAATGTTTATTTGACAAGTTATGCTAAACTCTGTCTTACATTACTTGATACCAAAGACTTCAAGCTTGAAAGCTTATTCTGCAATATTAGGATAAAAAAAGCCTTAAGCAAGACATTCTTTGCAGGCTTGATGAAGATGCGTTATTTTATTATAGGTATAATATTTATATATATTGCGAGGCAATTAACAGAAAGGGCATATTCAAATATCTCTTTTGTAGTTGGGCTTTCTTTTATAATATGTACATTTGTCACTTCTGTATCTGTAATTTGGAAAATCAATTTCCATTATGCAGATTATCCTACAAGTCCTGTGTATAAAACCATAATAGAAAACAAAAATGCAATGAAAGGATATAGAATAGAGGTATCGAAATTATTTCTGAGTTTTAAGTATCCAGTAATTTTAACAGCTTGTGCTTGTTTTATTGTAACTATTATAAATCCTTTGTATGAAAAATATGTTATATTAGGGAGCTTTATTCTAGTATTCCCCTATTTCTATGTAAGTCTAGCGATATATTATAGGAGTTTTATAGGTAATTACAGTTATATGGAATATACAGAGAATAATGATGGTCTAAGAGCAAGCAAGTATAATATTGAATATGCTTATGAAGATAAGGAAGGTTTCTTAGATAACAGCAAGAATATCATAAAACCTGAAGCAGGTACTTATGGAAAGGAAGCCAAAGATTGTTCAGATGTAAATATGGATATTGATATAACAGAAGAGAATCGCAAAGCTGATATTGAAAGAGAATTGAAACTACATAATCATTTAAGATATGTTGAAGATTGTGTTCCGATTCTTAAGGCTGAAGATGCTTTAATAGAGAATAGTGTGAATGATGTATATAAGGGTATAAAAATAATAAATGAGAATCCATCAAAAGCTAGTTATGAAAAAAAATATATGAAAGACCCTAATTCTACTATAGATTGTACTAAACCGAAGAAATCTAAATTGCAGAAAAATGATAATCTTGATATAGATAATAATATGGAAATAAAGGAAGAAGATGAATTGAGAATAAAGCTGAATAAACAAAATATTTCTAATAATGAAGAAATAGATGAAATTTATAAAATAGTGGATATGGAGAAAAATGAGAGAGAGAGCTTAGAGTTCAAGCGAGCTTCAGAAATTATAGATATAAAAAAATCCACTACCGATTCGGAAGCAGATAAAACTTCTGAAGTGGATATAATTTTCTAGATAACAATGATATTTATTTAAATAATATGATGTCCATTTTTTCATATTGACTATACTGGGATATTATGGTAATATGTTTATATAAATAAATCTAGGAGTTGATATCAAATGGGAGACTTTAATAAAAGAAAAAATAAGGATATGTTTCTTTATGGATTACAAGTTTTTAAATTATTAAACCATCTAGGCATTTCTAATAATGTTTTTAGAAAATTAAAAAGTAAAATATACAAGACAATAGGCTCACTTGATGTAACTTTCATAAAGTCTGATGAACCAATTCCTTTCGCTGAAAGATTGAATTATGAATATTCTCCTATAACTTCAGGTGAACTTTGGGGAAAGAATTTTGATTGTGCTTGGTTTAATATGAAAGGAAATATCCCCGAATCCGCAAAAGGCGAAGAAGTTTGCGTAATTATAGATATTAAGGCGGAGGGTGCAATTGTAGACGATACGGGTAGTCCTTTGAAAGGCTTAGCTAGAATTATGGGTATAGGTGAAGCATTTAATCCTATCAGTGGCAAGAAAACGTATCCTATTACTGAAAGTGCAAAAGGTGGAGAGCCAATTGATTTATGGGTTGAAGCAGGTAATAACCTTATATTCACTTTCAAATTAGAAAGGTTTAATGCGAAGTTTAAGAGAGCAGATATTGCAATACTTAATCGACCTTTATATGATTTGTATTTTGATTTTCTCACATTAATAGGCGTGCTTGCAAGTGTCAGTAAGGCAGAGGATAAAGAGAAGCACACTCGTGTGCGTTCAGCTATTAAGAAAGCAATTCGTGCTGTTGGTGATTGTACTGATGAAGAAATAGATGAAGCGAAAGCCATATTAGCTGAGGAATTAGCTAGACCTAATGATTTCGGTTATACTTATTATTGTACCGGTCACGGACACTTGGATTTGGCTTGGTTATGGCCTATTCGAGAGAGTAAGCGTAAGGCGGGCAGAACAATTAGCAACCAATTGTACCTGGCTGAATTATTTCCTGAATATGTATTTGCTTGCTCACAACCGCAGATGTACAAATGGATAAAAGATGAGTATCCTGCTCTATACGAAAGGCTGAAAATTGCTGTTCATAATGGTAACATTGAGCCAGTTGGTGGAATGTGGGTTGAAGCTGACAGTAACTTGCCGAGTGGGGAATCTTTGGTTAGGCAGAACTTATATGGTAAGAGATTTTTCAGAAAAGAATTCGATAAAGATGTGAAAGTTTGTTTTCTTCCTGATGCTTTTGGTTTCAGTGGAGCTTTGCCACAGATTATAGAGAAGAGCGGTATGGAATATTTTCTTACTACGAAAATGAGTTGGAATGAGTATTCTGAATTTCCCTATCATTCTTTCCATTGGAAAGGTATTGATGGTTCTTCAGTCTTATCACATTTTCCTCCTTCCGGTTTCTATTCTTCTGAGCCTAATGCTTATTATGTCAACAAGACTTTCGATAATTATAAGAACAAGGAGTCCTATGTGGCAAGTTTGCTTTTTGGTGCAGGCGACGGCGGTGGAGGTCCAAGCGAGGCACAAGTTGAAATCATTAAGCGTTCAGCTGACCTTGAGGGTGTCATAGACCTCAAAATGGATACAGTCCATAATTTTTTCAGTAAACTTAAGGCATGCACAACTGCTTTGCCTACTTACAATGGCGAGTTATATTTGCAGAAACATACAGGAACTTTTACTACTCAAGCAAAGGTAAAGTATTATAATAGATTTATTGAGAATGTTTTGCACGATGTCGAGATGTTAGCAAGTTACGCATTTATAACTTATGGTATGGAATATCCTCATAGTCAATTGAATGATATATGGGAGGAAGTTCTTTTGTACCAGTTCCATGATATCATCCCCGGTTCATCCATTAAACGAGTTTATGATGAATGTTATGCTAGATATGTTGAAATGCTACAAGAACTATCTGTTCTTAAGGCTTCTATTTTATCCAAGCTATCTAAGGGTAAGGGTATAAGTGCTATTAATACTACTTCCTTTAGCCGTGAAGAATGGTTAAAAATTGGTGAGAATTGGTACAAGGCAAGATTAGAACCATATTCTGCAGATAAGGTTGTCAAATCGAATAGCGAAGCTAGGGTTAGTTGTAGTAATAACGAAATCTCCTCAGACCTGCTTGAAGTAAAGTTTGGTAAAGATGGTTCAATTGTTTCACTTATAGATAAGACTTCGGGCAATCAATATGTTGCAGGATTTATGAACAAACTTATGGTTTATCATGATGAAAAATTGAATTTCAATGCTTGGGATATAGACGCAGAATATATTAAGCATTCTATAGGCTCATTTGAGTTATTAAGTTATAAGAGTTATGTAGATGGAAAAAGAGTGATAAGAAGACAAAATATGAAATATGGTAATTCAACACTGACTCAAGATATTATTCTGACTGAGGGTGTGCCTTATGTAGAATTTGATACTAGAGTGGATTGGCATGAAGAAAACAAAATGCTAAGAGCGAACTTTGTCCCCGCCATTTATAGTGATAAAGTGACTTGTAATATCCAGTTCGGAAATATATCAAGGACAACTAAGACTGATACTATTGATGGCTATGCAAGTTATGAGATTTGCGCTCATAAATGGGTTGATGTTTCGAGTTATGGACATGGATTTTCCTTGCTAAATAATTGCAAATACGGTCATAGGGTGAAAGATGGGCTACTTAGTTTGAATTTACTTCGCTCAACTGTTTATCCTGATAAAACTGCTGATAGGGGCGAACAAGAGTTTAAGTATGCTATATATCCGCATATGGGCTTAGTCCACGAGTGTGACATAACTAGGTTAGGCTATCTATTCAATAATCCTCTTCAAGTTGTAGATTATAGCTTAAATATCAATAATTTTATGAATATAGATAATAGAAACATAATAATTGAAACAGTCAAAAAAGCTGAGGATTATGATGGATTGATAGTTAGAATGTATGAATCCAAAGGTTATGATGAGAAAGCCACATTGACAGTCGGAATAAAGGGTTTGACTGCGTATAAAGTGAATATGATTGAAGATAAATTCGAGGAAATCGATATAACGAATATGGAGTTTTCACCTTATGAAATTAAGTCAATATTACTAATGAAAAAGTTAGTCTAATATTAGTTTATTTATAATACAACCCCTTTTTAGAATTAGAAAGGGGTTTTTTATTATAAGATTGGAGTGTTTTATATAAAAAAGCTCTGTAAATATTTCGATTTCTAACAGATAAGTAAATAGCCAAGTAAACTAATAAATGTTTCTAATTATCATTAAGTTCCATACTAATTTGTTATTAATATTGTATAAAATATTGCTATTAATACTCATATTTCTTTACTTATTATATTAAAAGTGCTATATTATTTACATAAATTAAGGAGTAAAAATATGGCATCAGTTAAGTTTGATGAAAGCCTTTGTAAAGGTTGTGGTTTGTGTATAGATGCTTGTCCTAAGGATATTTTGGTTCAGTCTAAAACTAAATCTAATAATTCAGGTTATTTCATTGTTGAATGCATTGATATGGATAAGTGTATAGGTTGTTGTTCATGTGCAATAATGTGTCCCGACTGCGTAATAGAGGTGGACAAATGAGCAAGAAAGTATTAATGAAAGGTAATGAGGCTGTTGCAGAAGCGGCAGTAAGAGGCGGTTGCAGATATTTCTTTGGGTATCCTATTACTCCACAGAATGAAATTCCTGAATATATGTCTGCAAGACTTCCCGAGTTAGGCGGTGTATTTGTTCAAGCTGAAAGTGAAATAGCCGCTATAAATATGGTATTTGGTGCAGCGGGTGCAGGTGCTAGAACTATGACAAGTTCTTCAAGCCCTGGTATCAGTCTTAAGCAAGAGGGAATATCTTATATAGCAGGTGCTGAACTTCCTTGTGTTATAGTCAATATGGTTAGGAGTGGACCCGGTTTGGGCGGCATTCTTCCTTCACAAGGAGATTATTTTCAATCTGTAAAAGGTGGAGGGCATGGCGATTATAGAATGCTAGTCTATGGGCCATCTACTGTTCAAGAAGCTGTCGATTTGACATACATAGCTTTTGATAAGGCAGATAAGTACAGATTGCCTGTAATGATATTAGGCGATGGTATGCTTGGGCAAATTATGGAAGGAGTAAAATTACCTCCTATGATTGATATAAATAAGTTGCCTAAGAAAGAATGGGCTACTTATGGAACTGGTTTCGGAGATACAAGAAAAATTATAAATTCATTATATATTGAAGGCGAAGTGCTTGAAGCTATGAACCTTAAAATGCTGAATATATACAAAGAACTAGCTAAGACAGAAGTTTTAGTTGAAGAGTATATGGCGGGAGATGCTGATATTCTTTTATCCGCTTATGGAACTGTCTCAAGAATAGCGAAAAGTTCTGTGGATATTATGCGTGAAAAAGGACTTAAAGTCGGGCTTATTAGACCAATAACTTTATTCCCATTTCCAACGAAAACTTTTGAAAAATACGCTAATTCAGGCAAAGTAAAGTATATTTTAGATATTGAATTGAGTATAAGTGGTCAGATGATAGAAGACGTTAGATTGGCTGTCAATGGCAAAATCCCTGTTGAGTATTTTGGCAGAGGTGGCGGAATGGTTATGACCGATATGGATATTGTAGAATTAGTATTGAAGAAGGAGGGCAAATAATTATGGCTAAAGTATTTAAGAAGACAGAGCTTCTTACAGATGCGAAATTTCATTATTGCCCCGGTTGTTCTCATGGTATAGTACATAGACTTGTAGCAGAAAGTCTTGATGAATTAGGAATGAAAAAGCAAGTTATAGGGGTAGCCCCAGTAGGGTGTGCCGTGTTTGCTTATAATTATTTCAATTGTGATATGCAACAAGCAGCACACGGCAGAGCTCCGGCTGTTGCAACTGGTATCAAGAGGGTACACCCTGATAAAATCGTATTTAGTTATCAAGGCGACGGCGACCTTGCTAGTATTGGAATGGCAGAAATAGTCCATGCAGCTTCTCGTGGCGAGAATATTACTGTTATATTTATAAATAATGCAATTTACGGTATGACGGGCGGACAAATGGCGCCAACAACCTTGATTGGGCAGAGAGCTACTACATGTCAAAGTGGCAGATTAGCAAGCTTGCACGGCAATCCTATCAATGTATCAGAAATGTTATCACAACTTATTGGACCTGCTTATATTGAAAGAGTATCAACGCATGACTTAAAAAGCGTTATAAAAGCGAAAAAAGCTATTAAGAAAGCTTTCGAATATCAAAGAGATGGAAAAGGCTTCACTATGATAGAGGTTCTAAGCACCTGCCCAACTAATTGGAGAATGACACCTATACAGGCTTCAGAATATGTGAAGACTGAAATGGTTAAAACTTTCCCTCTTGGCGTATTTCTTGATAAGGAGGCGAAATAATATGACCAAAGGTATGATTATTTCAGGTTTTGGTGGACAAGGTGTCTTGAGTCTAGGTCAGTTCATTGCTTATTCTGCTACTAGCGAGAATATGTTTGTAACTTGGTTGCCATCTTATGGTCCTGAAATGCGTGGTGGAACAGCTAATTGTTCAGTAGTTGTATCCGATAAACAAGTCTCATCCCCAATTATTAGTAACCCTGATATCCTAATTGCTATGAATAAGCCAAGTCTAGATAAATTTATTGACAATGTGAAAGTGGGCGGATTAGCTATAATAAATAGTTCTCTAATATTTGATAAGGTAGTTAGAGAGGATATTGATGTATGCTATATGAATGCAAATGATATAGCTTTTGAAGTAGGTAATAGTAAGACAGCGAATATTGTTATCTTAGGTGCAATGATGAAATTAACAGGATTATTATCCAAAGAATCCGTACTAGAAACAATTAAGAAAATTTTTGCAAATAAGCCAAAAGTTATCCCTATGAATCTGAAAGCATTCGAAGAAGGATACGAAAGCGCTAAGGTATAGATTGATACAAGAGTAACACACCAATGTATATTATCTAGTTTGAGAATGTATGGGTGATTTTTAATCATACGTGTATTGTCAAGGGGACAGGAACATATATAATGCTAATGCTATTGTCACGGGGACAGGATTTCTTTTAGTTTCTCTTCTGTTGTGAAATAAACGCTAATGCTATTGTCACGGGGACAGGATATATCCTGTCCCCGTGACAATACGCAAACCTATCGCCGTGACAAGAATTATAATATAAGAGTTCATTTTTCCTAAGAAAAATTATTATCCAAATATTTCATTTAGATAAATGTAAAAATATTTATAAAAATGTCTTGACATTTGAATATTAATGTGATAACATTTAGGCAGATATGAAAATGTAAGGAAAGTAATGCAGAAAACATTTAAGGCGCTAAGTGATAAGACACGTCGGGAAATTCTTTCTATGTTAAAGAATGGTCCTATGACGGCAGGCGAAATCGAAGAAAAATTCGATATTTCTTTTGCTACCGTTTCTCATCATCTTACTGTTCTAAAATCTGCTGACCTTGTAACTGACTACAAGAAAGGAAAATATGTTATCTACGAACTTAATTCTTCTATAATCGATGACATTATTTCTTATATATATAGTCTTAAGGGTGAAATAAAGTGATTGTTAATAAGAAATTAAATGAATTAATATTAATGCTATTTCCTATTATGGCTTTTGTAGTTACTGCAATATTATACGCTAAGATTCCTGATATGATACCTAGCGGTTATAACCTTGAAGGGTTAGCTACTGGTCTTAGCGAAAAATCATTTATTGTGTTCCTTATACCTATTGTATCCCTCTTCATATATTTCTATTTTATGATTATTCCTAAAATTGATATTGAAAGGGTTAGTTATAAGAAATCTAGCATAACTTATAATAGGTTAAGATACTTGATGGCGATTGGGATTACTATAATTAATGTGGTTTATCTAATAAACTTGTTTAACATTGATAATCCAATAGTGTTTGTGGCTCTAAAAGCTACATTTGCTGTAATCCTGTTCCTTATAGGTGATAGATTGCCGAAAATCAAACGCAACTTCTTCATTGGAGTGGTCAATGCTTGGACTGTTAGTGATAATATCGTTTGGATGCGTACTCATAGATTTACAGGTTTCTTAGCTTGTACTATATCTTTGATACTATTCATACTAGCTTTCATCAATACAATTTGGTCTACAGCACTATATTGTAGTCTAATATTTGTTTTGGTAGTCGTGCCTCACATTTATGCTTTAGAACATTATCATAAGGTCGCACAAAAAATTATGGAGGATTGATTATGTGGAATCAAATAGTATTATTATTTTCTGAAATGGGAACTATCCCTGCAATTTGCTTGTTAGCAGGTTTAGCTCTAATAATTGTTGAAATTTTTGAACCTGGTTTCGGAGTATTCGGCAGTATTGGTGGTATACTAACTATTGTAGGTATTGTAATTCGTGTCGTTGATAGTGGTAGTGCAAATGCTTTTGCCTTGCTGTTCTTGATGCTAATAATTATCTCTGCTATAATTGCTCTTGCCTTCTTATTAATGGTTAGATTGTCGAGGTCAGGTTGGTTGACACGTATATCTGTATTTGATAATAAGACTGCCATAGACCCAAATTTTTCTGAAGGTACTGCTGATTATAGCTTCCTTATTGGGAAAAAAGGTATTGCTAATACTTCACTAAGACCTAGTGGATATGCAAGTATTGACGGACAAAACTATGATGTCGTTGCGGAGGGTTTCTATATTGCGAAAGATGAATTAATTGTAGTAACTCAAATTGAAGGCGTTAAAGTAGTAGTAAAAAGAGAAGATAAATAAGTATCTTCACAAATTAATAAATAAATAAAATGATTATAAGTTTTTACCTTATGGTAATAAAAATATAATAAAAAAATTATTCTTGGAGGAATATAAAATTATGGGAACTTTATTGATGGCTAGTTCAGCTGGTTGGGTAATCGGTATCATTATTATTGCAGTTGTCTTTGCTGCATTCTTTTCACTTGTGCCTCTTAAACTTTGGTTTTTGGCGTTAGTATCTGGTGCTAAAGTAAGTATGGGCGGTTTAGTCGGTATGAGACTAAGGAAAATACCAGTAAAATTAGTAGTGGATTCTTACATTAGGGCTACAAAAGCTGGTTTGATTATGAATATTGACGAATTGGGAAATCATATTCTTGCTGGTGGTAACGTAAATAATG
>CAZKXV010000033.1:0-10401 GCA_964556835.1 uncultured Clostridia bacterium | reverse complement strand
ACGTTAATATACTATTAAGGTCACAACTTATATAGGCATCCTAATTATGGAAACAATATTTCTGTATTTACATCAAATTATTCCTATGATTAGTGCAAAATTATTATATTAATGTAATCAATAAAAACGGTGCATATAAATAAGCCTTAATTGATTAGGCGATACTATAATCGAGATATTTTTCCAGTCTATTTATGGATATTTCTAGGCGATGAAGCGTCTCTTTCCTACCCAATATTTCCGCCATTTCCGTTGCTCCACCAGGAGTGTTAAGTTCGCCAGTAATCGCTATTCTTAATGCCCAAAATAACTGTGCTTTCTTAATCTCATTCTGCGTAGCATAAGAAGATAAAATATCAAACATATTCATATTAGACCATTCTTCGATACTTTCCAGTAGCGGTGAGAGATTTCTCAATATTTCATAGGATACTTGCGGTTCAGTCTTAGATTTTTTATGATTATAAAGTGCCATATCATAATCGGGGAATTGTGCTAAAAAGTTTATTTTTTCGCCTATTTCGCTAAAACAGCTTACTCTCTTAAGAAGTAGTTTTGATAATGCCTTATAATCGAATTTGCCTGCTATCTTAGTTTTTTCAAAAAAAGGTGTAGCTGCCTTTAGGAATTCATCTTCGGACATTTCCTTAATATACTCAGAATTAAGCCATAACATCTTATTTTCATCGAAAATCGAATTGCTTCGACTGACACCTTTGACGGAAAACAGCTCAATCAGCTCATCCATAGATAGCTTTTCTCTATTATCCTTAGGTGACCAACCAAGAAGTGCAATATAATTAATTATAGCCTCAGGCAAAAAGCCTTTTTTCACAAAATCATCAAAATTTGCATCACCATGTCTTTTACTTAATTTTCTTTCTGCATCTTTCATTATAGGTGGCAAATGCATATAGCTAGGGCATTCCCAACTAAAAGAATTATATAAATGATTATACTTCGGTGTGCTTGATAGATACTCAGTCCCACGAATAACTGTATTTATAGCCATCAAGTGGTCATCAATAACATTAGCAAAATTATAAGTTGGCATTCCATCGCTTTTGATTAATACATTATCTTCTAAATCTTCATTATTTACAGTAATATCGCCATATACCATATCTGAATATGTTGTACTTCCGCTAATAGGGATATTCTGGCGAATGACATATTTTGATCCAGCTACAATCTTCGCTCTTGCCTCATCTATGCTATACTCATTAAGACAATGTTTATCATATTTTTTTAAGCCCTTAGCATCAACTAAGGTCGCTAGTCTTTCTTTATCACAGAAACAATAATATGCTCCGCCCAAATCTACTAACTTATGTGCATATTCCAAATAGCTGCTTTTTCTCTCACTCTGGACATAAGGTGCATACTTTCCGCCAACTAATGGGCTTTCATCGCAAACTATTCCTGCCATATCAAGAGTATTATATATGACATCAAGAGAACCCTCTACATATCTTTCTTGGTCGGTATCTTCTATTCTAAGAACGAATATGCCTCCATTACTTCTTGCAAATAGATAGGCATAAAGGGCAGTTCTAAGGTTGCCTATATGCATAAATCCCGTTGGGCTAGGGGCAAATCTAGTTCTTATCGTCATAATTATCTCCTAAAGTAGAATACTTGTCAGCGACAGCAAGGGCTTTCATATGTTCATCTATAATCTTTTTTATCAAACCCTGTTGCTTAAAACTAAAGTATTCTTTATCTGTCACAATTATATGGTCTATTAATTCCGTGCTAAAATAATCTAATGCCTTAATAATTTCTCTAGTCATTTTTATATCAACAGTTGAAGGTTTGACGCTACCGCTAGGGTGATTATGAGAAATTATAAGATATCTAGGCTTATGTATAATAATCCTTTGATACACATCATCCATACTAAAATTAATAGTATCAGGCGATTTCGACTTAACTTCATACAAATCAATCAACTTGAATTGGACATTTAGACAAATAATGTATAAGGTTTCAGTGTTATTAAATTTGCTTAATGCTTGGACTTTATTCGCCACTTCCTCTACCAATTCCAAACGTTCGGTGCTTATACTCTTCTCTGCTGAATATCGTTTTACTATACTTTTCATGGAAGAAATACCAACACTAGCATTTTTTGTCATATTTTTTACACACATTAATTCTTCTGGGCTAGCATCTATTACCTTTGCGAGAGAACCGAAAGTTTTAATTAATTCATGGGCAATAGGATTAGTATCTTTCCTTGGTATATAGGAATAAAGAAATAGTTCCAAAATCTCGTGCTCTAACAAACTATCTATTCCTTGCTTAATTACCCGATCTCTAAGACGTTCTCTATGCCCTTCAGCCATATTGAAATAACCCCTTTATCCTCAAATTATATAATAATTCCTATGACATCTACATATAATTTAGTGTATACTATTATATATATAACAGAATAACTACTATAAGTGATATTTTAGCATATAATTGCAATAGTGTCACACAAAAAGAGGCATTTTATGAACAAATATTTGACAAATATGATTGAAGCCCTACAAACTTTAATTAGAATTGATTCCGTTGAAAGTAAGCCACTTGAAGGCAAGCCTTTCGGCGAGGGCTGTTATATGGCACTTAATTATACACTATGTTTGTGTCAATCACTTGGTCTAAAGACAAAGAACTTAGAAGGCTATGCAGGGCATGCCGAGATAGGAGAAGGCGAACTTTTTGGGATACTTACTCATCTTGACACTGTACCGCATGGTAGCGGTTGGGATTATCCTCCAACAAGCGGACAATTAATAGATGACAGAATATATGGCAGAGGTGCATTGGATGACAAATCGCCAGCTATTGCTTGCATTTATGCAGTTAAAGCCTTATTGGATGAAGGTCTAACGCCCAAAAAAAAAATACGTCTAATATTCGGCTGTGATGAAGAAAGCGGTTGGAAATGTATGGAACACTATTTTCAAAATGAAGAAATGCCTCAAATGGGTTTTAGTCCCGATGCGGACTTTCCTGTGATTAATTGTGAAAAAGGGGTAAGTTACTATCATATTAGGATACCTAAAACAGCTAAAGTTATAGAAATAATGGGTGGGGAACGTGCAAATATGGTTCCTGACTACGCATCAGCTACAATCACTGTCAAGCCTCTAAATACTGAGGATGTACAAGTAACATACTACGAAGACTCATACAAAATTGAAGCCTTAGGAACATCTGTCCATGCCTCACATTCAGAAAAAGGGGACAATGCACTATGGAAAATATTTAGAGTGCTGTCATCTACACTAGGCGGTGTTTATACTAAAATTTATACGCAACTATGTAATACAAACGGAATAGGTTGCAATCTGAATATTAGCGACACAACAAGCGGGGATCTTACAATGAATCTAGGTACAGCTAGTACTTCTGAAGAAGATATAGAGCTATCTCTTGACACTCGTTTCCCCATAACATTTACTAAAGAACAGCTTCTAGATATTCTACAAAAGGATTTAGATTATGCCGAAGTAAAACAAGGTGCATTTCACGACCCATTATTTGTTGACCCTAATCACCCGCTTGTTCAAAGTCTTTTGTCAGCCTATACTGAAGTTACTAAGAAGGAAGCCCAACCTATAACAATAGGCGGTGGCACTTATGCTAGAGCATTGCCATTAGGAGTTGCCTTTGGACCAATGTTTCCAAATGGTAACACCAATATCCATTGTGCCAATGAATATATAAGCGTGCCTGACCTATTAGAAATGTCTAAGATATATTATACAGCAATAAAAAAATTATGTTTCTAAGAAAGCGAACATTCTTTTCATAGCTTCTTTAGTAATATCAAATGCCTGAACTACAGCAAATGCATGTACACCAAAGAAACCATCACCTTCATAGTGTTCACAAGGGACATTATTCTCTTTGAGTTGCTCAACTAATTCATACCCTCCGACACTAGCCCTATCCTTAGAAGCAGTTATTACAAAACACTTAGGGAAATCTTTATTAATGAACCTAACAGGCGAAAGATATTTCGAATCCTTATCTTCTGCAAGTTTGTCTAGAGGCTTCTGATAATATGCCCAAGCATATCTATCAATAAATCTGAAACCGGACTCCAGCATTTTTTCGAAATCGTAAATGCCGCAATTTAAGAACATTCCTGCGAATTTCATATCCTTAGATTTTTCATCTACTTGGAAATATTCCTTAACTTCACTATCTATGGAAATCGCTCCCAAAGCTGTACAGAAATATGCGCCTGCCGAATCGCCGTGCAAATAAACCTTTTCTATATCTCCGTTATATTTATCAGCATTATCAATTACCCAAGCTAATGCCTTATAAATATTTTGAATTGGAACAGGATGTGCATATCTTGGAGAAAGACCATAATATACATTGATTACTAGATGACCGTGACTAGCAAATTGAGATACATATGCATCTCTATGCGATGGTCGACCTGTCATATATCCGCCACCATGTATGTATATAGAAATAGGTAATTTCCCTTCTATCTCTTTCTTCGGTTTGCAAATATGCAAATACAATCTAGGGTCATCCTCTGAATACCTAATTTTTCTTTCGTGAATAACATCTTTCTTCTTATTCATACGAAAAACTGTATAATAACCGAACTCGCTTAACACGCCATCAAAGACTTTGGGAAGAATTAATTTAAATCTTTTCATAAACAACCGCCTTATTTATTTAAGTTTTTTATCTTTTTAATCCGCCTTAAATTCATTATTATTCATGGAGGAATTTTTTTCATAGAACTCAAATAAACTATATCATTTTCTATTATAAAAGTCAAACCCTAGATTTTGATAAAAATCAAAATCTAGGGTTTGTAATTATTATCTATTTATAAGTCTTATTGATATCTTGCTTTTAATTAATAGTGTCTATCATAGCTTCAATTATGGATTTGAATTCTGCCTTATAGCTGTCATCACTTAGGTCAAGCGTATTGAGCCTTGCTAGAATTGTTTCTAAGCTTGATGTGCCTTTATACTCAGAATCTCTCAAGACTAAAGAGAACTCAACAACAGCCGAAATAAATTGCATATCATTAGATGGAGTTTGCGTAATATAGTCTTCTCCAATAAGTTCTGTTAATTCAAGAACCTCATCTTCGCCTACTACAGGTGATTTGTATTTAATGCTAATCTCTAATAGATTCTCATCCATAGTCGATTGTTCGGTATTATTAGCATCAGCTAAAACAATTTCATATATAGCAGTTACCGAATGTCCAGAGCCTATCTCTCCCGCATCTGTACTATTATCTTCCCACTCATCGCTTGTTAATAAAGTATTTTCATAACCAATTATTCTATAACTTTCAATCTTAGCTGGGTTAAACTCAATTTTCGCTTTTACATCTCTTGCTACAATATTGAATGTCCCACCAATTTCTTCGACTAATTGTTTCCTAGCTTCTGTAACACTATCAATAAAAGCATAAGTGCCGTTACCATTTGTAGCTAATGATTCCATTTTGTCATCTCTTAAGTTACCATAACCAAATCCATAAACAGATAAATATATTCCTGTTTCTCTTTTTTCGCTGATTAGGTTATTTAACCCCCAATTTGTACTTACCCCAACATTAAAGTCGCCATCTGTTGCAAGCATTACTACATTGTTTCCACCAGTTATGAAATATTCTTCAGCAAGTTCATACGCTGTATTAATACCATCAGCCCCAGCAGTTGAGCCACCTGCTGATAATGAAGAGATTGTTTCAAGAATAGTCTCTTTCTCATCGCCAGATACACCCTCAAGCAGAACCCTATCCGCTCCTGCATATGTTACTATAGATACACGATCATCACTACCCAAGTTCTCAACCAACATTGTAAAAGCTTCTTGTAATAGTCCAAGTTTATTTGAAGAATTCATTGACCCTGATACATCAAGAAGAAATACCAAATTATTACTAATTTCTGTAGCATCAATTTCTTCTGCTTGTAAGCCTATCTTGAGTAGCATATTATCTTCATTCCATGGGCAAGTTGCCATTTCAACATTTCTAGATAGTATTTCATTTCCTGTTGGTTCATCATAATTATAATCAAAATAATTTACCATATCTTCTGTTCGAACTTGATTAGGATTAATGGCATAACCGTTCAATATACAATTACGAAGATTAGCATATGCTGCAGAATTTGTATCCATTGATATATAAGAGGTGGGTTGTTCAGAAACAGCCATAAAAGGTTGTTCTACTATTTCTTCATAAGTGTTACCATCAGTAATACTTTCGCTCTCATTAATTGAATAATAGTTATCACTAGGTGCTAAATCCGCACTCATTTTACAAGCGGACAGGCTTGCTAAGAATAGCACAGCTATTACCATAATAAATATTATTTTTTTTGATTTTTTCATAATTATCTCCTTTTTATTTGAATTTGTTGTCTTATACTATTACAACAATTCGGAAATATTAATTGTCCGACCCCATTAACAAATATTCATCAAATTTATTAGGATTAGGCGATTCTATGGTCATATACATATCAATTCCGCTATTTACATAATATACACAAGTATAATATTCTCCATCTTGATATCTTTCCATTACATAGAAAGTATTATCATTCCTAATAACCTCATTATAGCTTGAAGCATATTCCTCATCGCTGAAGAATAATACATCACTATGATATACTCCACCCTTATTATCAATATATATTTTGAGCCTATCCGTACCCTCAGCTGCTAGAACAGTCACCTCAACACCTGTAACATAAATAATATCTGCCTTTTCATATGAATATGCTTCTATCTCAGAGTTTTCTTCATCTAGCCCTAAGCTTTCAAAATCAATCATATCGAAACTTTCAGAAATATTTATTTTTGTTAAATCAGTCAAAGAATAATTGCTTGACTCTTGCGAATAATCATCTTGGTCAAATTTAAATAACCCATAAGGAGCATTAATTGCTATTGCTACTATGCAAATTAGTATAAATGATACAAAAACTGTTCTCCATTTATTAATAGAAGTCTTTCTATGTCCTCGCTCATTGGGAATAATAACTGAGCCTGTAGCTCTCATTTTCGCTAGTTCAAGGCGTGCATCATTAAGAATATCTGCGGGCAAATTCATACTGTCCGCAAATTCATTCAATTTATTCGCAATGATTCTATCTTTTTTCATCTTCACCTACATAACAATTTAGAGGCAACATTTGTCCGATTAGCCCCCTAATAAGACCTTAAGCTTATCTTCAGCTCTCTTTATCATATCATTTGCTGTAGATTTCTTCATACCCAACTCTTCCGCTATCTGTCTCACAGGCATTTCATTGTAATACCTAAGCCATATAGCAACTCTCTCTCGACTATCTAGCTCTGCTAATGCTTGCTTAACTTCAATTGAAACTAGAGTGTTCGCATACAAATCTTCATTATCAGTAAGTCCAATACAGCTATCAATATCTATCCCTTGTCTTAGTTTCTCGCTCTTTAATTTATTCAAAGCACTATTTCTTACGATAGTGCAAAGCCACGCATAAGCGTTAGTGTCTTTTCTATAATTAATACTATATCTTACTATCTTGACAAAACTGTCTTGAACAACATCTTCAGCGAGTTCTCTATTTCTTAGTATCCCAATAGCTACGGAAAGCAGACGACCGCCGACCATTTTATAAATAGATTCCAAAGCATTACTATCGCCAGTAGCTATATCAAGAATATATTTATTAAGTAAAGACTTCTCCTCACTGCTTATAACTAAAAGAATGGATAACATAATTAAAATAATACCACTAAATATAAAAATATTCAACCAAATTTATAGAAATCAAATAATACAAAAAAATAGAAAATTAAAAATAATACAATTATTTGCTATCTATCATTTTCTTGCGTAGCTGACCGCATGCACCTTCAATATCATTGCCTAGACTTCTTCTAACTGTCGCCGAAATACCATTTGCTTCAAGTAGTGCCTGGAAACTATACATATCTTTTTTCGTAGGTGCTTTAAGGATAGAAGGAGAATTCTCTACTCTGTTCAACCTAATAAGATTTACATGGCAATTAAGTCCTTTGAGCAATGCTCTAAGCTCCATTACATCTTGCATCGTATCATTGAAATTCTTTATTACTACATACTCTATAATTATGCGTCTGCCCGTTTTTTCAAAATAATATCTACAAGCAGAAATAACATCATTAAGCTTGTATTTTTTCGCTATAGGCATTATCTGAATACGTTTCTTATCAGTTGAAGCATGCAAAGATAATCCTAGTGTCACATTTTCCCCGCTATCAGCAAGTTTTCTTATCCCCATAGGAATTCCACAAGTTGAGAGTGATATATTTCTACTTCCTATATTCAAGCCATATTCAACACCTACCAGATAGAGAAATCTAATCACTTCATCATAGTTTTCTAACGGTTCTCCACTTCCCATAAGCACAATCTTCTTTATCATTCTTTCTTTATCTAATGCACCACCAAGGTAAGAATTAGCAAGAACAACTTGTGCAAGTATCTCCCCCGCAGTTAAATCCCTAACTTTGCCAAATTCGCCTGATGCACAAAATACACATTTCATATTGCAACCAACTTGTGTGGAAACGCATAGTGAATGTCCGTACTTGTAAGGCATAATAACGCTTTCAATTATATTACCGTCTGCTAGCCTAAAAGCTATTTTTTTTGCACCGTCAGCCGATTCTTTAACTGTCTTAACTTCCAGCGGTTGTGCAACAAACTTATTAAGTAATAATTCTTTTAGATTCTTAGGTAATGTATTAATTTCATCAATATTCTTTCCCCTTATTATTCCTTGATATAATTGTGTAGCCCGAAAAATAGGTACGCCTAATTCTTGAAGTGTAGTCTTTAGCTGTTGAATGTCATAATCTAATAAATTTTTCATTATTTATTATCCAAATAGATAGGATTTGTCAAAGTATAAATAAATGGTGGCACTTTATCTAACCATTGGTCTTTCAGCATAAAGTACATTACAATATGTGTAGCTATTCGCATAAAGAACTTAGGCAAGTATTCTATTTCTGCTCTTATAAATCCTGCCTCAAATTTATAATCAATTTCTTTAATATAACTTCCGCCTCTCTTAGCCTTATAAGACAAAATTATTTTATCGTTATTATATACCTTAAGAATATGTCCACGTTTAAGCTTATCAACGGCTATTTCTAATTTTTCTCCTTCTATAATAGTTATAGTGTCACCTATCGTGGCATCTCCATATTTGAGAGTAACTAATGAGGCTTTAGGTGAGTTAGTAACAACCACTTTGCCCTCTTTAATAGCTTCTAGTATATCCTTTGCACCTTTGGACTTAGCATATACATAAGTTGTAGGTTTCGCTAATAATTTAACAGGACCATAGTCTTTATGTAAGTCGCTACCTCCAACTGCAGGCAATTTATAACCTTTGAGTAATATCTCGTTATGCCACCATTTTATACAATTGGCATTATCCGTACGCATAGGACCATTCCAAACCTCAACAGTATCAAATATTTCAGGTTCAATCTTAAATAGCCAAGGACATAAAGAACATTTAGGGTGATTAAGTGATATTAAAGCCCCGTTAGTTTTTGCCTCTAATAGAACTTTTTTGAACTCCTCATAATCATTAACGACATGATTTTTGAAAGGTCTTTCCACACCGATATAATTCGCATGTCCAATAAAATGAGTGTGTTCAACCCCTGGAATAAAAGTCAATCCGTCAACAATAGGCAAATTCTTATTGCCACTTAAATTATTATGATCAGTAAGCGCAAGAAAATCTAACCCGCTATCTTTAGCCATATGAGCAAGTTTATATGTGTCATAAACACCATCACTATTAATTGAATGACAATGTAAATCTCCTTTTATCCAGCGATAGTTTTTTTCAATCATTTCAACAGTAACAGTAACTTCCACACCACTATCTTTAATTTGAGCAATACCTAAGACAACAGTATATGTACCCTTAACTATCTCAAAGTTTTCATAACTTGGAGTTGAATCATACTCACTGATTGAGAAACTATTTTTATTTGAACCGCTTGCACCTATTTGTATCCCCTTTGGACCAATTAATGCAATATCAATAACATTTTTTTGTTCATCAGTTTTTAGCGAACTAACAGCATTTCCATCATATTTATAGTTTATTTTCAATGTTTCAATATCTTCTCCAACATCAAAAGGCAACTCAACGAATTTGTTTAATTCGCTTTTATCAAGTTTAATCTTTAATTCAGTAATATGGCTCATAACAAGACCTCTCTAATTTAATGGTAATATAATTATAACATAAATAATAAATTTGACAAAATAACAAATGCACAATTTCTTGTGCATTTCAGACTGTAGAAGAAGCTAGTTTTTGAAGCTAACTTTTTTGAAATTTTATATTT
>CAZKXV010000032.1:0-10837 GCA_964556835.1 uncultured Clostridia bacterium | reverse complement strand
CGGATAGCGGTGTTCATGCTAAGGGACAAGTGATACATTTTGATGCAATAACAACAATACCAGCTAATAATATCACTTATGCTGTCAACAAGTTGCTCCCTAAAGATATTCGTATAATGGATTGCGAGGAAGTAGCAGATGATTTCCATGCTAGATATAATGCTAAGATTAAGACTTATTCATATAGCCTTTATTTTAGTAGGGTTGCAAGCCCTTTGCGTGAGGATACATATCATAGATTAGTTCATAGAATTGATATAATACGTATGCGTGAATGTGCAGATATTTTAGAAGGCACACACGATTTTAAGGCATTTATGGCAAGTGGTAGTGAAGTAATAGATACCGTGCGTACTATTTATTCTATTAAATTAGTAGAAAGAGATGATGAGCTTATTATTTTTGTTACGGGTAATGGTTTTTTATATAATATGGTTCGTATAATAGTTGGAACGCTTGTTGCATTTTCTGAAAAAAAATTGACTACAAAGGAAATATATGATATATTAAACAAGGGTGAAAGAAGATTAGCGGGTAAAACATATCCATCTAACGCTCTTTGCCTTATTGAGGTGTTATATGCTGAGAAAATTTAGTTACATAGTAATTTTTGTTGTGCTTCTACTTGCATTAGGTAGTCTATATAGCTGTGGAGCTAGAAAATTTGACTACACAGTTAATATTGATAGAATTCTCTTAGCTGACAAAATTGTTGTTCGTATATATAATGAAGATGGAGATATAGAGCCTACTTCTATTTCTAATGGAGAATATGAATATATTGATATCAAAGCGGGTGATTATTCGCTTGAAATAAATCGTTATGGTCAAGTGGAAACTATTTCAATAACCGTTGGCAGAAAAGAAACTGAATATAATGCGAGGCTTTTCGGCACTGTTCAAGGAAGTTCTTCTGAGGGTGCACATTACAATATAGATAGTATCGAACAATTAATGAATTTAAGAAAGATGACTGAAGTTGAAGAGGTTATCTCATATCATATAACAGGAAACTTGGATTTTTCTGGAATCGAATTTAATCCTATTCCTAATTTTACAGGAGCTCTTATAGGCAAGCCATATAATACTACTTCAGAAAATGTTGCGATTATAAGGAACATTAACATTTCGAAGGCAGATACCGATGATGTCGCCCTTTTTGCAGAGAATAATGGTACTATTTCAAATATTAATATTAATAGTAGCAATATAACTGGTAAAGAGCGAGTTGGAGTACTAGTAGGTAGTAATTTTGGCGCAGTTCGTAATATCGGGCTAACTACATCTACTGTTACTGGGGATAATTTTGTAGGTGGTATTGTTGGATATGATGAAGGTGAGATTTCTAATTGTACAGCAAGTGTTACTTTGAATTGCTCGGAGTTTTTCGGTAATATTGCGGGTATTAGCTTTAATAATCCACTTCTGGGTGCTTATGGTTTCGGTACATCGCTAGCCGGAGTAACTCCCATTACTTCTAGCATGTCTGCAACAGAAAAGTATCTAACTGCTATTGATAATTGGTATGCACTAGACAATAGAGCAGTACTAAATATTGGGGAAACTAAGATAGATATTACTGAAACAATGAATAACGCTATAAATCAAGTGTATGGTGAATTCGGTGGTTTAACAGCTCCTTACTATTTCATTCAAGCTATTTTGCAACTTATTAGGAGCCAGAACCTTGATTTTTCTATTAGGGAGAAAGTATTTGTGAAACGTATATACAATGGCGATTATGAGGAAGGCTTAAATGAAGTTTATGTAGTTGGTAATGCTTTTACTCAAGAGACTTCTTTTGATTCGGTTATTACTCCTCTTATCACTATTATGAGTGGTGTCTCAAGTGATATTGAAATGCCTGATATTAATTTCCCAATGGGCTTTATAGTTTATTATAATGAAACAGATGATACACCTAGTGATGATTTCAATTCCTCTGAAATGATTGAAATGCAGATTTCTGATGATGCTTATGTTTCTAATGGCAATGTATACAGCGAATTTGGAAATGAATTATACTATGTAAATATTCCTGAAGACTTAGATTATTTAGTGACTGAAGATGAAATTTCTGAAGACTTTTCAACAAAGGTATACAATGATTATATTATTCCGATGAAAGATGAATTAACCAATCTTACAATGCTTGACCTAGAAACGCAAGGTGCAGTTGTAAGCACATTAGAAGATACTCTAATAGACGGTGTATATAATATTTCTCTTGAAGTTGACCCAAGCATTGCTTTCAAATATATTTTCGATGAAGTACAAGCGAAAATGGATATTGAGCTACTAGGAACGATAGGAGAGGGAACAACAATAGATGTGAATTATGATAGTAATATTATTCTTGATATAATGATTTGGGAAAATGGTAATCTTAAGTCGGTATCTTTGCGAGGTGAAGACTCTGCATTAGGTGCTACAATCATTATCAATTTGACTGAAGCTACAAGAGAAAAAATTAGACAAGAAGTAGCAAGTATAGACTTGGACGGCAATGGTTCTCTTACGAACGATGTTGATGATTTTGACTTGGAAGAAGTTAAGTTCGAACTTACCATTGAAATGTTAGAGAAGTATTCTTACTCCAAGGGAGATACTTCTATAGATGTATATAGACAAGATCAAGAGTCAATGGAAAGATTGAGATTAGTAGAAGAAATGCTGAAAGAAGAAGAGCCTGAGGAGTCCTAATATAGACTCAAGAAACTTCGAAACCGCTTTTAGTGATATGTTTTGCTAAATTAATTAAATTATGCTTGCATACACTTGACATTACACCGCTTACTGTAATAAAATAGTTAGGCTTAGCGTGCAGATATCCGCAAAAATAGCCCCTTTGTGTATATTCGCTAAATAAGTATTAATAACTCGGAGGACTTCGATAAATGAAGACATATATGGCTAAACCCACAGAAAAAGACAGAAAGTGGTATGTTGTAGATGCTAGTGGAATGGTTTTGGGAAGATTGGCAAGTCAAGTTGCTCATATTCTAAAAGGCAAGCACAAGCCTACTTATACTCCTAATTTCGATTGTGGTGATTATGTAATAATTGTAAATTGTGATAAGGTTGTTTTGACTGGTAAAAAGTTAGAACAGAAGATTTATAAGAGATATAGTGGATACCAAAGTGGACTTAAAGAGGTTAAGTACGAAGTGGTTATGCGTGATAAACCTGACTTTGCTGTTAAGAAAGCAATTAAAGGTATGTTGCCTAAGAATATTCTTGGTCGTGAAATGATTAAGAAACTCAAGGTATACAAAGGCGCTGAACATAACCAACAAGCACAAACACCAATTGAGCTAAAGTTTGATTAAGGAAGAGGTATACGTAAATGGCAGTAAAAATTAAGAAAAAGATACAATATTGGGGAACAGGCAGAAGAAAGAAAGCTATTGCTAGAGTTCGCCTTATCCCAAGTGGAAGCGGTAAAGTTACAATCAATAAGCGTTCTATGGACGAATATTTTGGTGGCTTAGAAATAATGAAGCAGATTGTTAGACAACCACTTGAGCTTACCGACACTTTGAACAAATATGATATAATCGTTAACGTTGGTGGTGGCGGATACAATGGTCAAGCTGGTGCTATCAGGCACGGTATTTCAAGAGCATTGTTAGTAGCAGATGAGGGCTATAAATCAGCTCTTAAGAAAGCTGGCTTCTTAACTAGAGACCCACGTATGAAAGAGAGAAAGAAATATGGTCTTAAGAAAGCAAGAAAAGCACCTCAATTCAGTAAGAGATAATTTCATATTTCATCTAGCTTATTGTTAGATAATGGATAATTATATATGAACCGCAAGACTTGCGGTTCATATTTTTTATATTATAAAGTTATTAAAATAAAATGGTGATAGTTAAACTTATTTTGGAATAAGAGGCAACAAAAATATTGCTAAGGGTAGTAAAATAGCTCGAGGAGCAAATGCTCAACCCGAACTATTAAACGAATATTAATTGATAGTATAGCCCTATTAAATGAGTATGTCAATGATTATTTGATACATTTTAGTAAAATTTTGCTTATTTTGTAAGTTTTCTATAAATAATTAGTTTTCATTCAAAAAAGAGTTAGCATGCAGGCTTGCAATAGCACCATCTGCGGTTGCGGTAACTATTTGTCTATAAAGCTTTTCTCTTATATCACCTATAGCATATACTCCTTTTCTGGAGGTACTCATATTGCAGTCTGCTTTGATATATCCCATTTCATCGAGTTCAACTTGCCCTTTAACCATTTGTGTACGTGGTATTCTGCCTATTGCAATAAATAACCCATCTAATTCAATTTCGGTATTTTCACCATTTTTGTTTGTGACGGTAATAGAAGTTAGTTTCTTCTCTCCTTTTAATTCGCTTATTACGCTATCCCATATGATTTCAACTGTGCTATTAATTATAGTATCTGATAATGTCTTAGAGGCACGAAGTTCATTTCGACGGTGAATTATATATACTTTTTTGCAGATTCTTTCAAGATACAATGCATCTTCAACAGCAGTATTGCCGCCACCGAAAACAGCGACAGTTTTGTCCTTGAAAAATGAACCATCACAAATTGCACAATAGCTTATACCTCTGCCTGTGTACATCATCTCCCCATCTATTCCAATTAGTCTAGGTGTAGCACCCATTCCTAGCATTATAGCTTTGCCTTTATATTCTCCCGAATAATCGGTAGTTATTATCTTGTTGTCAAGGTTAATTGCGTTAACTTGGTCATATACTATTTCTACGCCCATTTCTTTTACTTGTTGTCCCATTTTTCCAGCAAGTATTATTCCCTCAGTTTTCATAACTCCTGGATAATTCTCAACTTCACTAGTTAGCCCAATTTGTCCGCCCATTCCCATCATCTCTATAATTACGACAGTAAGTCCTGCTCTTGTCCCATAAATAGCACTACTCATTCCTGCGGGACCACCACCAACAATTACTAAATCATATTCATTCATAAGACTCTCCTTTTAGATTTTATATAATTTATTATATACATTTTATTACTAAATAACAAGTAATACGACTTATTTTGGTAGCATATATATATCCTTGAAGGGAGAATGCTATGAAAAAATATATATCGACACTATGTGTATTAATTGCACTTATTAGTGTTTTGAGCGCTTGTAACAAAAAAACCGCTGAAGCGGAAGTAACTAGGTATGAAATTGACCTTACTCTTGATATGGAAAATATGACGGTTACTGCTAGTCAAGAGGTAATTTATACCAATAATACCGATACAACTTTGAATGAAATAGTTTTTCATATATATGCAAACGCTTTTTCGAAAAATTCGCCTATACCAGTAGCAGAAAGGCACTATGACAACGCTTATTATAATGGTGAAAGTTATGGCAGTATCAGTATTAAGCATTTAGAAGTGGAGGGAAAAACCTGCAATTATACAGAAGATAATCAGTTACTAAGAGTGCCTACCCTTGACCTAATAATAGGAGAAAGTGTTACAATATCAATGACCTATGAAATAATTATCCCATGTGTTAAGCATAGATTTGGTTATAATGACAAGAGTATTAATCTAGGGAATTTCTATCCGCAAGTGGCAGTATATGAAAGCGGCTCATTTCGAGATGACCCATACTATGGTATAGGTGATCCTTTCTATTCGGAAATTGCTTATTATAATGTTAAGGTAAATGCTCCTTCTGATTATTCTGTTGCAGGAACAGGAGAGGCAGTCCACTCTACTAGTAACATAAAAACAAAAAATATTGAATACGTAGCAGAAAACGTTCGGGATTTCGCATTAATTCTGTCTGATGAATATGAATTTATTAGTGCAAATTGTGGAAGTGTAGCTATTAATTATTATTACTATAATGACGAAAATGCAGAGGATACTCTTAGTGTCGCTTGTCAAGCAATAGAGCTGTTTTCTGAGCTTATAGGCGCTTACCCTTACCAAACATTCAACGTGGCACAAGCAGGGTTTATCTACGGCGGTATGGAATATCCGCAGTTGGTATTTATTAGCGATGAGTTGAGTGTAGATAATATAGGCAGGGTACTTGTGCATGAAATAGCACATCAATGGTGGTATGGAATTGTGGGTTCAGATAGTATTAATGAGGCTTGGGTTGATGAAGGTCTAGCTGAATTTATGACCTTGACTTTCTATGATAAGATAGGAGATGCCGAAACTAAAGACAAGCTAGTTGATGAGGCATTTAATAGATATACAGCATTTCAAGGGGTGACATATAGATTGCCTGAGGGCATTACGGGGGAAATGCAAATGTCATTATCTGAGTATGCTTCAGAAGAACATTATATAACAATGGTATATGTCAAAGGATTGTTGATGTATAATACTTTATATGAAATAATGGGAGAGGATATTTATAAGGCATTGCGTATATATTATGAGAAATGCAAGTATACTAATGCTTCCGCCGAAATATTGATAGCTTGTTTTGAAAAAGCTAATAATATGAAAGTTGAGAAAATATTTGATGCTTGGATTAATGGATATGTGGTTATGGTAAGGTAGAATACTATAATATGTAATTATTATTAAGGAAAATCCCCAATAAGTAAGGGTACTTGTTGGGGATTTTTGAATTGTAATTTTATAGACTTAATTAGTTAGTCTATTAAGCAACCATATATAGAATACTAAGTGCGATTAAGAATTGAGCACTATAGTACAAAACGTGATTAACTATGATAAGTGGCTTAGAGTCTTTTCCATCAAAATATGTCATTGACAATACTAGATCAGAAAGTAGGAATAAAGTTGCACCAATAAATAATAAGATAGCTGAAGCTCCTCCTACGTCTATCATTGCTGCAAAAGAATTTGTTACAAAATAAGTAAGTAATAACGTATAAGTGATAACATTAAATTGGAATTTTCCAAAATTCATTTTCATAACTTTAAGGCTTAAGAATACAATAAAGGCAGCTATTGCAACTGCTACTAATAAAGCAACCCAGCTGAAACTGAAGTAAATGATGATAGCTGCAAGGTAGAAAATATGTCCAATAAAAAATGAGCCCATACCACCATGAGTGTATAGGTCAGATTGTTCAATATTATCTTTGTATAGTATCTTAAGATCAAGTACTATATCGCCAATTAAGCCAAATAAAAGTCCCATTATAATCAGTCCATAATAACCGATTAAGGTTGCATCTTGATTCGCAAGCATACATGTAAATGCAAGTAGCATAAAAAGTGCGCTTGTGATTGTTTTCAATAAAATTGCTTCAACTGAGCTTTTGTTATCTCTAACAACAAGGAATAAGACAAGGGCAACTGCACCCGATGCCAATACTAAATATGGAAATAAATTCATTCTTTCACCTCTTTTTGATAATTTTTAAAGTATTAACTACTCTTACTTTTATTATATTGTAAGCGAAGTAGTTTGTCAATAGGAAACAGGCAATAAACTTGCAAAATATGGCGATTTGTCGGAAGAAGTTACGACTATGCAATATATGCAATTGACTTTTGAATTATATTAGAATATAATTATTTTACAATTATACTAGGTAAGGAGATTTATGATATGTTTAAGAAAGGTCTAATTTATGTTGTAGCAATATGTGTTTTGCTTACATTTTGTGTGGGGGCATGTAATATAGGTGTAGAAAACGGAATTTCTGTTGAGGACATAACTGTTTTGCAAATGACAGGAACTGAAGGTTACAAAATACTTACTGTTGCAGATACACATTTTACAAACGAAGGTAGTGCTGAGGATGCTAGCATGTTTGCTAGATTTGATGTCTTAGTAGCAGAAACTGCACCAGATTTAATAATAATCGATGGCGATGTTACTTATGACACCAATAAAAGAATTGCTGCGCTTACTGTTTTGGGAAATCATATGGATACTTATGAAGTGCCTTGGACTATGGTCTTTGGAAATCACGACACAGAAAAAGTTGGGTTAATAACACCAGTAAGTTCAATGGAAGAGTTCGAAATGAAGAGAGAGGAACAAAGCCAATTACTCAAAACTGCTTTTCAATATTGCGTATATCAAGATACTGAGAATCTTTATGGTAACGGAACAACTGTATATAATATAAAAAATTCTACAGGAGAAATAGTGCATTCACTTTTCTTCTTCGAATCAGGCGACTATATGAGAGAAGAAGACTATGAATATGATTTTGTATCAGAAGAGTTAGAATATACAAATATTCCTGTTAACTATAGTTTTGTTCATCCTGAACAAATTGAATGGTATTCTGAAATGGTTGATGTAATAGCTGATGGCGGTGAAGTGATAAATTCCAGTGCATTTATGCATATACCTTTCCCAGAATATAAGACTGCTTGGGAATTATATGCGGCTGAGGGTAATAATGATACAGTTCAGCTTATAGATGGTTATCTTGAAGATGCACTTAGTGTTTCTAAGGTTAACAGTGGACTATTTACAGTTATGAAAGAAAAAAATTCTACAACTAATGTCTTTGTAGGTCATGACCATGCTAATGATTTCAATTTGCTTTATGAGGGTATTCACCTTAATTATATTGGTGGAATTAAACTTATAACTTATCCATCTGTTGATGATTCTGTAATGCTATCTTTGATGGGCGGTAGAGTTCTTACTATTGCTGAAGATGGAACAGTTACAAATGAGAAAATATATATTGATGATATAGTTGAATAATAAGGAAAATGGAGATAAAATGAGCGTACTTGATAGCATAGGTAATACAGAATTAAGATATCTTACCTCTTATGCAAATGGTCGATTATTTGCGAAGATTGAATATACTAATGCGGGCGGTTCTATCAAGGATAGAGCTGCTTTGTATATGGTTAAAGACTTGCTTGACAAGGTGAATTCGGATACTATTTTAGTTGAGCCTACAAGTGGCAATACTGGAATTGCTCTAGCTCTTATTGCTAGAGAATATGGTATTAAGGTAATTATTATTATGCCCGATAATATGAGCAGAGAGAGAATAGAACTTATTGAGTCTTATGGTGGCGAAGTAATTTTGTCGGATAGAAAATTAGGTATGTCTGGGGCGATAGAAAAAGCTAAGTCTATGAAAAAAAATAATAGTAATATTATTATACCCTCGCAATTTGATAACCCTGCGAATGTTAGAGCGCACTATGAAACAACAGCGAAAGAGATATTCGAGTGTCAACCAAATACGAAATGGGTAGTATGCCCAGTAGGAAGCGGTGGGACAATAACTGGTATTAAGAAATACATCATAGATAATGGATTAGATGCAAAAGTTATTGCAGTTGAGCCAGCTACTTCCGCTGTGTTAAGTGGTGGGGAAAAGGGCACTCACAGTATAGCAGGAATTGGAGCAGGGTTCATTCCCAGTATTCTTGATGTAAGTATCATAGATAAGATTATTACTGTAAATGATAATGAAGCCGTTGATAATGCAAGAGAGCTATACGCCCTTTATGATATAAAAGGTGGATACAGTAGTGGTGCAGCTTATGCGGCTGCGAAAAAACTGTCCTCATATGAGCGTGGAGATATTGTTTTTATTGTGCCTGATACTGGTACAAGATATATTTCTCAAGGATTATTCAATGAGTAAGAAGAAAGTAATTATAGGAATGAGTGGAGGAGTAGATAGTGCGGTAGCTGGGTACTTGCTCAAAGAGCAAGGATATGAGGTTATTGGTCTATTTATGCGTAATTGGAAAGAAAATCAAGGTGGACTTTGCAATGCGGATGAAGATTTTCGAGATGTTAGAAAAGTTTGCGATAATTTAAGTATTCCATATTATAGTATAGATTTCAGCGAAGAGTATATGAATAGAGTATTTAAGTTATTTGTAGAAGAATATAAGCAAGGACGCACTCCTAATCCGGATGTATTATGTAATAGCGAGATTAAGTTTGATGCTTTTGCGAAATATGCGTTTAATGCTGGGGCGGATTATATTGCTACTGGTCATTATGCAGGTATAGAGCATATCGCTGATAAGAATTACCTCTTAAGAGCAAGAGATGAGAATAAGGATCAGACCTACTTCCTCAATCAAGTTACGAATAGACAACTGGATAATGTATTATTCCCGCTTGGCAGATTAATGAAAAGTGAAGTGCGTGAGATAGCTAAGCAAAAAGGAATATCTGTAGCAAAGAAAAAAGATAGTACGGGTATTTGCTTTATTGGTGAGAGAAAATTCAGAGAGTTTCTAAGTCATTATATTCCTATGAAAAGTGGTAATACAATAGATACTGCAACTGGAAATATCGTAGGTACGCATAATGGCGTATATTATTATACCAAAGGTCAAAGAAGGGGGCTAGGTATTGGCGGAATTCAAACTGGTTCAGGCGATAGATGGTTCGTTCAGGATAAAGATGTTCATAATAATGTCCTCTATGTTTCACAAGGTGAAACGGATGTATTATTTAGTAAGGGCTTAGAAATGACTGAAATGAACTTTATTCCTGATAAGATGGATAATAAAGATTTTGAATGTTATGCTCGCATTAGACACCGCCAACCATTTCAAAAAGCAAGGCTTCAAAGCACATCAAATGGGTATAAATTGATTTTCGAAGAGAAACAGAGAGCCATTGTTTGTGGACAATACGCAGTGATATATAATGAAAAATATTGCCTTGGTGGTGGAAGTATTACTTCTGTAATAGATAATTTGTAAAAATACAGAATATTTGCTAATTTTTTAGAAATTCATTAATTTTTTTATTGACATCACTTAGCACTTGTGATAGTATATAGAGGCTGTCGCTATAAATGCGGCGGTAATGTTCTTTGACAATTAAATAGACAAATTATAAATGCAAGATTTATGTCCTTGTTAATTAATATAACAAGACAAA
>CAZKXV010000031.1:0-11154 GCA_964556835.1 uncultured Clostridia bacterium | reverse complement strand
ATCCTCATCCTTGATGCTATATAAGAAAAAATCTCTTACCATTACATGGTCAGCACCTACTTTTTCGGTAAGCCCTAATGTTCCTATATCACCAACATTTTCATTATCAATATTAATCAAAACAACATAAGGGTCAATGGGAAAATCATCTGGATGACTCGATAAACAAGTTGCCCATTCTCCTGTTTGTGAACCGAAATAATAGTCTATAGCAACTCCCATTTCGTGCAATTCTTTTATAATAGTTTTTGATAGAATATTTCTATCATAGTAAACTGTATCTTTGAATGGATCATCATCTGCTCTCCAAGCTATATTAAATGTTCCAGAGGGGTTGGAGGCTTCAGGTAATGCCATACCTAGCAAAGGGTCTAATAAAGATAATCTTGTAGGTATAAGATTCGCTGTAATTTCACCTTTTTCATACTTACATTTCAAATAGTCCATGGCAGAAATACTAAGCAATCCACCCATCGAATGACCTGCCATTCTAAGTTCAGGACCATTATAATCTGTGCCTAATATTTCTATAACTTCATTTATATAATATTCAGTTACTGAAACTTTAATATTACTTTCATCATCTAATTCAGAATAATTGCCATTTTTATCACGCCACCTTAGTCCTAAAGGGCTATCTTTAGACCAAATTTTTGCCTCAACTTTAGTTATATCCCAGAATTGCTCGTCGCAGATTTGATTCCAGAAGAAATAAAGGACATTATAGCCAGCATCAAGCCAGTATTCACCTAGATTAGCAGTATCATCACCAATTAATGCAGCAACTTCGTGTGCGGCAAGAGTTTCTCTTGACTTATAGCCTTGATCTGACTGAAAACCGTGTGTATATAACAGAGTTGGTTTAGTTGAGTCATAACCTTCGAATTCGGAGGCTGCTTGACTATTTGCTTTAATATAAGTATTATCTCTACACAGCCAATAACAGCCAGCATTAAGTCCTTCCCAGCTGTCTACCTCTCCGAAAACAGAAGAATCATCAGTTATACTTCTTCCGGCACTAGCAGTTAGGCTTGATACCTCTAAGCAAATCGACATTGCCACCATAAGTGTACAAATAGTAATTATTATAAATATTTTCTTCATATTCAGCACCTCTTTTTAATTTTTTTGTTTCTTTTCTTCAATATTATAAAACCTATAAATGTGGTCATTCCAACAATCCCTATAATGATAAATATTGCAAAATATGATTGCACACTAAAGCCCGCACTAACCATATAGTTTGCGTATTCTGAATTTACGGTGAAAACTGTACTCTTACCTTCTGAATCAACATTTGATACTGGAGTAGAACTTAGAATAGTAGCCTCTAATGGTTGATAGAAATGAGGATTTCGCTTGCCATTAAATAGAATATAATAATCTCCAGATATCGGAGTTTCAAATTCATAATAGCCATAGTTATTAACTTCAACAGTATCAACCAAAATATTATTTGTATTGTAGAGAGAGGCGTTCATTTTATCGACTTGTTCAAAAGCCTCACCATTATCTCTTATGCCATTATTATTAATATCATTGAAAGCATAGCCGTATATTACACCTTTAGTTATAGCCCCATTTTCTAGTGTGGCAACACTATTAAAGCTTGTGTCTCCAAGTGTCTCTTGATATATAAGAGAGAACTCCATACTAGTTGGTGCAAGTTTAGAAGCGGGAATAATGTTTTTGTATTTTTTGCCTGCATTTGCATATATTTCTGAAGTTGGAGTGCTTGCTGAGGGAGCATATCCCGAATACATTGTCGCAAGTGTCTGAGGTTCAAAACCTATGCTGTAGAAATAGAAATCACGCATAAATGCATGAAGGCGATCCGTATTAGTTGTGGCAGCTGTAAGGTCAACATAAGTTACTGTTGCATACTCAGTAAAATCAATATCATCAGGATTGTTCACATCGGGCGCAGACATGCCGAACATTCCTGTCATAGAGCCATAATAGTAGTCTACAGCAATGCCCATTTCATAGGCTTCTTTAATGGTGCGTCTACTTAGAACCGCAAGATCTATAAGATTAACAGTTTTGAAAGGGTCATCTTCATCTTTCCAATATACTGTCGCAGTATCATTATCGGGTAGTGTATTAAGCCCTAAGTATGGGTCAATTAAGCTAACTCTAGTAGGAACAAAGCGAGAATTTAGTTTATCATTCTTATATTCATGCATTATATAGTTAAGTGCCCCAACAGTAAGTTGCCCGCCCATTGAATGACCTGTAATGCGTAGCTCTTCCCCTTCCCAGTCTTCAAGAATATTTACAAGTTCTTTAGTATATTCCATTGCTAAAGGGTATTCGAAATTAGTAGGGTCATCTAGTGAAGTATATGTGCCATCTTTTTGTCGCCATCTTAGACCTAAATTTGAATCAGCACACCATACTTTGTAAGGCATAGGCAAGCCATTCTCATCATCGTCTTGCCCCCAGCAGTATACCAATACATTATAGCCTGCTTTTATCCAATAGCTTGCAATAGCCATATCGTCGCCCTCTTGAATAGGGGTATCATCTCCAAAATAGAATTCTTCACGACTCATATATCCGCCATTCCATTGCAAACCGTGCGAATATACCATAACTGGCTTATTCAAGTCATAAGCATCGGGGTTATCTAAGGTCTCTTTAGTAGCATCTTCATATGTGCCATCGCTATTAGCCCAATAAAAGCCTGTATTATGCTCTGCCCAAGAGTCAATCTCCCCATAAATGCTAGAATCTGTCCCTCTATCTGATGAAGCAAATAGAGAAATATTGTAAGTACAAATTGTAAATGAAATTATACCAATAAAAAAGTATGTAAATATTTTTTTCATGTTCCACCTACCTATATATATGATATTACCAATTTTATATTGCTCTTGTCAACATAGCTATGCTACAATATAAATAACTTAATATAAATCAAGGAGAATTTTATGCAGAAAATAGGTATAATTGTGGCAATGCCCGAAGAGATAAAAGAGATACTTATACATTTAGGCAATTTAGAAAGAGAAGAAAATTTGTTTGGAGTGCAATTTAGTTACTATAAATTAGATAATAAAGAGATTATTCTGGCAGTTGGCGGAATTGGTATAATAAATGCAAGTGTTACAACCACATTGCTATTACAAAAAGGGGTTGAAATGATAATCAACTGTGGATTAGTTGGTGGGCTTGATGATGACTTGAGTCGAAATGAAGTGGTAATTTGTAAAGATATAGTACATAGTGATGTAGACTATGTTTTGCTAGACAACGTTGCTTTAGGTAGGTATCCAGATAATGAAACAGTTGAATTAATCTGTGATAAGAAGCTTATATCTTATGTAGACAAGTTAACTAATGGTTCAGTAAGAAAAGTCAGGATAGCTTCAGCTGATAAATTTGTAGCTAGTTATGAAGGCAAAAAATTCTTGGTGGACACTTTTAATGCTCAAATATGCGATATGGAAAGTGCTGCCATAAAGCGAGTTGCAGACAAAATGAGAGTTCCTGCATTGTTCATCAAGCTAATAAGTGATAGTGCAGACGAAGGTGCAAATGATGATTTCTACAAATGTAAATATTGCAGTATAGACGGCTATAAAGAATTAATTAAAGGAGTTATTGAAAACTTATGAAAAAAATAGAATCTTTCCAGATAGACCACGATAAGCATCCAATAGGATTTCATAATTCAATACAAGCAAATAACATATATACTTATGATTTAAGGTTTAAGTTGTCCAATCAAGGAGACTATCTTGCAAACTCAGCAATGCATACAATAGAACATTTGTTCGCAACAGTTATTAGAAATAGCGATAAAGCCGATAAGGTAGTATATTTTGGACCTATGGGTTGCAGAACAGGTTTTTATTTGTTATTACTAGGCATTGAGTATGATGAAGCTAAGGAGCTTTGCATTACCGCAATAGAAAAATGCTTAGAACTAAAAGAGATACCGGGCACAGATAAGCAAGATTGTGGGAATTATCTTGAACACTCCTTGTCTCTTGCCCATAAAGAGCTTAGGTCGTACCTCAAAGCTATCAAATAACCCACAGTATACTTAAGGATTATAGTTCGAAAGCCATTATTCTGTGAATATAGTACCCCTTTTTTATTGACAGATAGTCATTTTTCATTTATAATGACCTAGCATTAGTGTGGATTTGTACGCTATTTAGAACAATCCATATATTTTAATAGTAATATTCTTATAGAAGAGAGGAAAAATATAATGTAAAGGACCTATCAACCTAAAAAAAGACAACGCTCCAAAGTACATGGTTTTCGCAAAAGAATGAAAACTAAGGGTGGCAAAAAAGTTATCAAAAATAGACGTAACAAAGGCAGAAAGAAACTATCCGCCTAAATTTATAGCATGCAAAAACAATTTCGCCTAAAGAGCAGAAAGTCATTTTCCGTAATTTACAATAGAGGGAAAAGTGTCAGCAACAAATATTTGGTGCTTATGTGGCTGGATAGGTGGGATTCTCAAATCAAAGTTGGATTCACGGTAAGTAAGAAAGTTGGTAACAGCGTTACTCGCAATTATGTTAGAAGAAGACTAAAAGAGGCATTTAGACACCTTATTATTGATATCAAAAATGGCAATACTTATGTTGTTCTAGCCAGAGCTCCTATTGTAGATATTGATTATCATAAGATATCAGAGTCACTTAAAGATTTGCTAATCAAAGCTAAGTGTTTGGAAAGTAAAGAATGAAGAGTATTGGAAAATTATTTATAATATTTTATAGAAAATGTCTTACAAAACTATTTCCTAGTAGATGTAGATATATGCCAAGTTGTTCTTCTTATACTTATCAGGCAATAGACAAGTATGGCTTGTTTCTTGGCAGTATTCTTGGCGGACTTAGGATACTTAGATGCAATCCTGTATCAAAAGGCGGGTTCAATCCCGTAAAGGATTTTTACTTCGGTAAAATAAAATGGTTATTATGAATTTATTATTAGGATCACCAATTAACGTTTTTATAGCGGAATTAATCGATATTTTATACGACAATATTGGTAATTTTGGATGGACTGTTGTGTTTTTCTCTTTAATTCTTAAGGTTGCTCTTTCACCTATCGACTATTGGCAGAAAAAAGTTACGTGGAAGAATAATAAAGCAATGAAGAAAATGAAGCCGCAGCTGGAGAAATTGCAAAGACAATACGGTAGCAATAGAGAGACTTATAATGTCAAGCAGATGGAATTGTACAAGAAAGAAGGCTACTCCATGATGGGCGCTTGTCTTCCTATGCTAATTACTCTAGCAGTATTTTTCACTTTGTTCGGCGGATTTAGAGAAGTTGTTCGTATGCATAATGAAGATATAACATATGAATTAGCTGAATTGCACAATGCAGGTGCAACTGACGAAGAGCTAGCAGACAAATACGAAGAACTTATGGAAGGTTGGTTATGGGTAAATAATGTATTTATGCCTGATACGTGGGCAGATATAGTACCTTCTAAAGAGGCTTATTCAGGTTCCGGCTTAGGCAAGATTGATGCGGAAATGCCAGACAATTATAATGAGCTAGGTGATTATAATTCATTAGTTCAACCTGCAATTGATAGATTGAACAGCGATAATTTTATGGAAGGTTGGAACGGGCTGCTTATATTGCCAATACTGTCCGTTATTGTAAATTTCCTTAGCATTCTTGTATCTAAGGGGCAGCAGCCAGAACAGCCAATAAGGCTAGATGGAGAAGGCAAGCCAATTAATAACCAAGCAAGTGCTAAAATGATGCAATATTCAATGCCTATAATGATGGGCGTTTTCGCATTTATGTATAGTACTGCTTTTACTATTTATATCATCACTAGTGCAATATTCACTCTAGTTTTCAATTTAGGGTTTAATATTATTGCCAAAGCAAAAGATGCTAAAGAAGAAAAGATAATAAGCTATTCTAGGAGATAAGATGAAAGAAGTAATAAAAGAAGCAACTACAATTGATGAGGCTATTCAAAGCGGATTAGAAGAAATGCAATTAACTAATGAAGATGTTGACATTGAGATAGTTAGAGAAGAAGGTCTTTTCAAGACAGCTTGCGTTAAATTAACAGTTAAGCAAGATCCAAAAGAACTCCGTGCAATTGAATTTGTTCAGAAACTAATTGAACTAATGGCATTAGATACCAAAGCAGAGCTTCTCACAGGACGTGAGAATATAACTGTGAACTTGAGCGGCAGAGATAATGGAATAGCGATAGGTCATCGTGGTGAGGCATTAGATTCAATCCAATACCTTACTTGTCTTTATGCCAATAAAGAAGGTGGCGATTACAAGAAAATAGTTCTAGATGCAGAGAATTACCGTAATAAAAGAGTGGTTGCCTTAGAAAATCTTGCAGCAAGACTTGCAGATAAGGCCATTGAAAATAATAGCATAATTGAAGTTGAGCCAATGAATTCTTACGAGAGAAAGATTATACATTCTAGTTTGACAGAAGATGTTAGAGTAAGAACAGAGAGTGAGGGCGTGGCACCTAATAGGTATGTGCTTATTATTCCCGAAGCTGGTGCAGTTGCAGAAGCAGAAACTTCAGCTCCCAAAGCTTCAATCAACTTCAGCAAGAAAGGCTTAGGAAAGGTTCGTAGATTTGGAAACAATCGTACGTAGTTTCTAGCAAATTATAATATTATCGGACCGCCCAATTAATATGGGCGGTTTTTTATGTATTAGTATTACTGGTAGTTTTTCCAATTAAAAAGTTATAAACTAAAACATTTTATCGCCATAATCTATAAAAACGATAGCGAGTACTTACTCTACCCCCTTTCTATAGGGATTGTAGAATTTTTTTGGCTGTTTTTTATAGAAATAATGTATTATCAAGGGACTTGCAGCTTAATGTTCCATATGGAACAATTTAGCTTACTTTTGCTTGCAATAGTGAAAGTAGCTACTCCTACTATGCTTATATAATAGTGTTATAGACATATATTTTTGTTATAAAGGTATGAAATTTCATAAGAATATTTACAACATTCATTATCATTTAGGCAGTGCAATGTTCCATATGGAACAATTTCATAAACAAATAATAGCCCCTACTTCTATGATAGTGGTTACTTCTATTAATTATTGATAGGCTTATACCTAATTCTAATAGAATATCTATAGGTCAAAAGAATAATAGAAGATATTTGGTCACAAAACAAGCGTATTAGTGTACTATCTACTTTGAAATATGGAATAGCTAATGTATAATAGTAATACTTCTCTAAAATTATTAATAATGAGTTAATTATAGAAAAGTAAGCTAGGAGAATAATTATAATATGTATAATTCAAATGATACAATAACCGCAATTGCTACCCCGCTTGGCTTGGGTGCAATCGGGATTATAAGAATTAGCGGAAAGGACACGCTCGATGTGGTGGGCAAGATATTTCATAGTTCTCAAATTGGTGAACTTGAGATGGCAGTACCTAATCATATGTATGTGGGTACAATAGAAACAGATAGGATTACTGAGCAATGTATGCTTGCTTTTTTCAAAGCTCCTTTGTCTTATACCGGCGAAAATATGATTGAGTTATTTTGTCACGGCGGGGTCAGAATGTTAGAGTGTATCTTGCAGTCTTTGATAGAAAAGGGAGCAAGGTTAGCAACGGGCGGAGAATTCACTAGGCGAGCATTCTTGAATGGCAAGATGGCACTAGCCGATGCGGAGGGTATTATTGATATCATTAATGCCGAAAGCGAGAGTGCAATTAATTCTGCTTATAGATTATTAAGTGGTAAATTATCACTTGAGATTGGTAAGTTAAGGGACAAATTGCTTGAGGCAATTTCGGGATTAGAGGTATCGCTTGATTATCCCGACGAAATGGAAGAAGATACAAGAGCAATAGCAATTGTGATAATCCCTGAGATAATAGACAGACTGAAGATGCTATTAGATAGTAGCGATATTGGGCAAGTAATTAAGCATGGAATTAATGTGGCGATTGTTGGAGCGCCTAATGTTGGCAAGAGTTCGTTAGTCAATGCAATACTTGGGAGTGATAGGGTAATTGTCTCTGATATCGCAGGTACTACAAGAGATACGGTTAGCGAAAGTATTGTCGCATTTGGTTATAAAATAAATTTTGTAGATACCGCAGGTATTCGTAATGATAGTAAAGATACCGTTGAGCAAATGGGAATAGAAAGGTCTCTTAAAGCAATTGAGGGCGCAGATATAATAATTAATGTTATAGATAGCGTTACTAGTGAAACTATAAGCTATGAATTTGATAGCAAGAAAATCATAACAGTATATAATAAATCAGACTTAAAACCTGCCCCATTGAAAGAAAGAGGAATCTCGGCACTCAAGGGAAAAGGGATTAAGGAGCTAGTGAAAGCGATTGTGGATAAGGCAACTTACGGTCAGATTAAGATGAGCGGAGAAGTTCTTACCAATACACGACATATTGAGGCTATAAGAAATGCTTATGAATTATTATCTCGTGCCAAAGATGAGTTTCAAATTGCACCCACAGATTGCATAGTGATAGATATGCGAGCGGCATATAATTCGCTCGGAGAGATAGATGGCTTGACCGCAAGCGAGAAGATTATAGATGATATTTTCAGTCGGTTTTGTGTGGGCAAGTGAGTATAAGAGGTACTAAGTAGTGAATACAAGAAATTATGATTGTATAATAGTTGGTGCAGGTTTTGCGGGAGTAGAGGCTGCTCTTAGCGTTGCTCGCTTGGGTTATTCTTCACTACTTATTACTATGAATCTTAACTCTATAGTTAATATGGCGTGTAATCCTAGTATTGGAGGCACAGCGAAAGGACACTTAGTAAGAGAGATTGATGCCTTAGGGGGAGAGATGGGTGTCACTTCGGACAAATGTCTAATACAACTTAGAATGTTGAATCTCGGCAAGGGGGCGGCGGTACATAGCTTGCGAGCCCAAATAGATAAAGCATTGTATCATCAAGAATTCAAGAAAGTACTTGAGCAAGAGGATAATGTTACACTCTTAGAGGCAGAGGTTAATTCTATAATAGTAGAAAATGGCAAAGTGAAAGGTATAAGTTGCGATTTCGGTAATTATTATTCTAGCACTGTAGTTGTCGCTACTGGAGTGTACCTTAATGCGAGAATAATTATTGGTGAGATTACTAAAGAAAGTGGACCTACAGGTTTTATGAGAGCGACTAAGCTTTCACAAAATCTTATGGATATAGGCTTGCCTATTAGGCGGTTCAAGACAGGTACTCCTGCAAGAGTATTAAAATCCAGTATTAACTTTGATAAAATGCAAGTGCAAGAGGGCGAGAGTACGATTAATAAGTTTTCTTTTCTATCAGAGGGTTATCTATATAATCAAGACCCTTGTTATTTAACTTATACCAATGAGATAACTCATAATATTATCAGAGCGAATATACATCGTTCTCCATTATATAGCGGAGATATCAAGGGGATAGGACCAAGATATTGCCCATCTATTGAAGACAAAGTTATGCGATTTAGTGATAAGGAAAGACACCAGATATTTATTGAGCCAGAGGGAAGAAATACGGATGAGATGTATATTCAAGGACTATCTTCTAGCTTGCCATATGACGTACAACTAGATATTTATCATTCGATAGCGGGATTAGAAAATGCACAGATTATGAGATATGCCTATGCTATTGAATATGATTGTATTGACCCAACTATACTCGATAAGTCTTTGCAAGTTAAGCATATCAAAGGCTTGTATATGGCAGGACAATTAAATGGTAGTAGTGGTTATGAAGAAGCCGCAGCACAAGGGCTTATTGCCGGCATAAACTCAGTACAATATATAAGAGGCGAAGAGCCGTTAGTATTGGGTAGAGACCAAGCATATATTGGTGTGCTTATTGATGACCTTGTAACTAAGGGGACAAATGAACCATATAGAATGATGACCGCCCGTGCAGAGTTCCGCTTAAGTTTAAGACAAGGCAATGCGGATAAGCGATTGACTAAGCTGGGGTATGAATTAGGGTTAGCATCAACAGAGCGATATGACTTAATGCTGAAAAGGTATGAGCTTATAGCTTCCTATACAAAGCTAATGGATACAGTTAGCAAGCCAAAAGAATTCGGGGAATTATTCACCAGACGAGGCGAAAATCATAAGAATACGGGTATGAAGTATAGCGATATTATCAAACGTCAGAATATTAATGCTATTGATTTGAAAGAAAATTTTGAATTGTTCAGCGATTGTGATATGGATATACTGAATGAGTGTATTGTAGACATAGTATACGAAGGGTATATGAAAAGGCAGAATAATGCACTTAGAGAACTGCAAGCACTGGAGAATAGAAAACTTCCTGAGAATATAGATTATTTGAAGATAGCGGGGTTAAGGCTAGAAGCAAGGGAGAAATTGAACAGGATAAGACCTGCCACACTTGGTCAGGCAAGCCGTATTAGTGGGGTATCCCCTGCCGATGTTAATGTGCTTATAGTGAGACTTTTCCGTTCATAATAAGAAAATACAATCATATAATTATAGAAGTATGACGATAAAAAAGAGAATAATAAAGTATATTTGTAATCTAGCCGAGCATAGATGTTATAATGACTAGACATACAAATATATTGATGTGTTAGGTGAGGCAAATGAATAAATTAAGAGAATACGCAATATCATTAGGTGTTAGTTGGGATATTGAATTAGAAAACAAATTTGAAAGATATATGCTTGAACTTCTTGAATGGAATAATAAGTTCAACTTAACTTCTATTACAGAAAGAGATAAGATAATCTCAATACACTTTATGGATAGTATATCTGCAATATCGTTAATTCCACTGAATTCAACTGTGCTTGATATAGGAAGTGGAGCAGGTTTTCCTGCTATACCAATTAAGTTGGTAAGAGATGATTTGAAGATTGTAATGATAGATTCCTCACTTAAAAAAGTTGGGTTCCAGAATCATATAATTGAGATACTAGGTTTGGAGAATATAAGTACAATTCATACACGTGCAGAAGATTATGCTAGAGGTGAGGGGCGAGCTCAATTTGATATTGTTGTATCAAGAGCGGTTGCGAAATTAAATACACTTCTAGAGTACACTGTGCCATTTGTCAGAGTGGGCGGAAGTGTTATTGCATACAAATCCATAAATACCGAAGATGAGATTTCTGGGG
>CAZKXV010000030.1:0-11470 GCA_964556835.1 uncultured Clostridia bacterium | reverse complement strand
TGCACCACGTTGATTTGTATCCGATGTCATTGAAGTCGCAAGTCCCCAATATGGAACATCTACTATTGTATATACAATACTCCATATTACATATATAACTGTTGCAATAACAATGGTAGAAGTAACATTCGGCGTGAGAGGCAAAAATAATAGAACAGTTAGTATGGCTATTGGTATAGGCATATAGAGAAGATATGGTCTGCATTTGCCCCATTTAGTACGAGTTTTGTCTACTATGCTTCCCATTATGGGGTCATTTAGTGCATCAAAGAGCCTTGTGCCTAGCATAATAAAACCAACTACTACAGCATCTAATAATAGTCCATTAGTCATATAGTATACAAGATACGAGCCTACTAATCCGCATATTAAGTTCTGTCCTAAACCTGCTATGGAGTAGCTCAGCGCTTCTTTTGGTTGTAAATCACTATCAGGGGTTGTGCTAAAAATTTTATGTAAAATTCCTATTGATTTCATTATTTATGTACTCCTTTGTTGAAAAAAAATCTATTTGGCTATAGAAGTATAGCATTAAAATTATTCTTTGTAAACAGTTAAAGATTTATAATCAAATATATGCAAAAAAATTAAGAAATAATTTTTCAAACAGTTGACAAAGATAATACTAGTCAATATAATGTAATTATGAAACAGCAAGCAACTTATACTGCATACTATTATACAACAGGCTATTATTGTAGCTTGAAATTTTTGGTGCGGTAGAAAGATTTGTAGAATTATAAGTATATTGACCGCTCTCAATTTGAGCGGTTTTTTTATTTTTTACTGGAGGTAAAAAGAAATGATATTAATTATTAATAATAACCACGAACAGAAACAATTGGATAATCTTACTAATTGGATTGAGGGGTTGGGTCTCAAGATTCATATGAGCAAGGGAGAAAACACAACTATTATGGGATTAGTAGGGGATACTTCTCTTGTGGATATCGATATTGTACGCGCACTTGATATTGTAGAGAGTGTAAGGCGAATACAAGAACCATATAAGAAAGCTAATCGTAAATTTCATCCTGAGGATACAATAATTAATATCAATGGTTATCCAATTGGTGGAGATAATTTCACCCTTATGACTGGACCTTGTTCGGTTGAGAGTGAGGCACAAATTGTTGAGATAGCAAAGGCAGTTAAGTCTTATGGTGTTCATATACTTAGAGGAGGTGCCTATAAGCCTAGAACTTCTCCGTATGCTTTTCAGGGGATGCGTGAAAATGGTATTAAGCTTTTAGTAAAAGCGAAGAAAGAAACGGGGCTTGCTATAGTAACTGAGATTATGAGTGCTGAGCATCTTGAATTTTTCGAAGATGTGGATATACTTCAAGTGGGAGCTAGGAATATGCAGAACACAGAATTGCTTAAGGCATTAGGTAGAACTAATAAACCTATACTTCTTAAGCGTGGAATATCCAGTACTATTCAAGAATGGTTAATGAGTGCGGAATACATAATGGCAGAGGGCAATACTAATATAATTCTATGTGAGAGGGGCATAAGAACATTTGAGCCTTATACAAGAAATACTCTTGACCTATCTGCGATACCTTTGCTTAAGGAATTGACTCATTTGCCTATTATCGTAGACCCAAGTCATGCCTCTGGACTTTCAAGATTAGTTGAGCCAATGTCCTTAGCTTCTGTTGGGGCAGGCTCAAATGGATTATTAATTGAAGTGCATAACAATCCTTCTTGTGCTTTGTGTGATGGCGCACAATCGATTCTGCCCGAGTCATTGAATGAGATTATCAAGAAAATTGATGTAATGCTGCCCCTTGTTAACAAGGTGAGGAACTAATTATGAATATAGGTATAATTGGCTTAGGGCTTATTGGTGGTAGCTTAGGTAGAGTATTTATTAAGAATACAGATAATATAGTATATGGTACTGATATTTCAAAAGAAAATTTGCTTAAGGCGAAAATGCTAGGTGCTTTTCACCTAGAATTAAATGATAATAATTATTCGGATATTGATATGCTTTTTATTGCTCTATGCCCTAAAGCATTCTGTGATGTATTATCAGAAATTGCTCCCAAATTACATAAAGGAGCAATAATTGTAGATATAGCGGGAAATAAGAATAAGGTTGTAAATTCTATGAAAAAGATATCTTCAAAATATCCAGAATTGAAATTTATTGCTACGCACCCAATGGCAGGAAGAGAATACTCGGGTATCAAACATTCTATGCCCACTCTTTTCGAAAATTCCTCAATTCTTATTGTGCCTGTTATAGCTGATATACAAGATGTAGTTAATTTCAAGGCTTTAATGCTCAAACTTGGGTTTAGTAAAGTTATAATGACTGATGCAGAAAATCATGATAGAATTATTGCTTATACTTCCCAATTAGCGCATATCTTATCCTCAAGCTATGTGAAGAGTCCGCTCGCTGAAGAACATTATGGTTTTTCTGCAGGTAGTTTTCGTGATTTGACTAGAGTTGCGAAACTAAATGTGCCAATGTGGTCAGAGCTATTTATGGATAATAGAGAGAACTTGTTATCAGAAATAGATACACTAATTGATAATTTGAATGAATATAGAGAGGCTTTGGGCAAGAAAGATATTGATAAACTTATGTCTCTTCTTGAACAAGGAAATGAAAGAAAAGAAATGATAGAAAAAAATACAAGAATATGGAAGAAAAGCTAATATTTGAAAAGTAAAAAGAATAAATAATTGCATTAATTATAGTGCTTATTATATTAATTGGTGGAAGTATAACTTTCTTTTCTATTTATTCCGACTCTTTAAGAGTGAATAGTTATTCAATTACTGCGATTAGTACTAAGGTACAATATGTAGAAAATGAGGGGTAATACCCATATTTAATAAAAATGCAAGAGGATGGCGTAACTTATTCGGAAGAGCCTTTCAAGATAGCATCTTTTACGGACTTGCATTTAGGAAAGAAAGGTGATGAATATATCAGAACTATTATCGAGATGACAGAAAATATTAGTTAGAGAATTAACAGTCAGATTAATTAGAATTTAAATAGTTATTTAATTATGTTGTAATAATAAAATTTGCTAATGCTGTAATTAAAGAGTTTGAGAATAGTATTAAAATATCAATAATAATATAAAAATTAGGCTCAAAAAAGTTTTTGAGCCTAATTTTTATGGCATTATTTCCCCCAATATATTAAAAAAAATAGAAATTTGTCAAAATTTGATACAATTTGCTTGATTTTTATAGTTTTTTTTGTAATAATATTTTTGGAGAATTTAATTTCAAAAGGGGTGGATAATATGAGAAGTTCATTATTCAAGAACCAGCATGGGTTTACACTTATAGAGTTAATTGTTGTTATAGCAATACTAGGTATTTTGGCTGCCATTTTAGTGCCAAATATTATGAATTATTCGGTAGAAGCAAGAGATAATAGTAGTCAATTTGAATGTGTAGAGTTATATAGTGCCGCATCACGTATTCAGTCTTCTATAGTTATGGGCTTATTAGAGGATAACACTCTTTCATCTGCACTTATTAGTGAGGGCTTTATTGTTCCTTCTAGCAATATTTTAGTATGCTCGCCGACTACAGAGAATAACGATGGATTCTATGTATGCCTCGTATCGGGGCAGGTCAAAAATGCCTATAAGGTGGCGAATGAAAAAGTATATGTGGCAATCTCGGAGAATAGTCTTCAAAGCGTGGATACAGCCGAACCTTCAGTTGAAGTACTTCCAACTGACCCCGATTTCGACCCATATCCTTCAATGTATACGGGTGACCCAACTTTAGCAAACTGGGTGCTTAGCATTTATTCAAATAAGGCTATGCCAATAGCTACAAAAGAGGCAATAGTTAGAGGTAATCTCGGTGCTACGGTTGAGACAAGATATAATGATAATTCTCCATATGCTGCTACTTCTCATAGATGTATCATATACGGGGTAGGTGGAGCAGAAGGGTATACTAAAGTTGTTATTATCAAAGATGATGTTGTATCAATAAGTAATAATTAGTGTTATTTTTATTAGATAATAGGAGAAAAATATAAAATTAAACTCAATACAACATAAATTCTCTAACTCTATTAATAAGAAAGTTTAAAAAAAGACTTGTGAAATATTATATTTACAAGTCTTTGTTTCATTATCGAAGAATAATAGTTAAGAAATTTCTATAACCATAATATTAGTAGATTTAGTACATTCAAAGAATTTTATGAGTATGATTTGTCAATTTTCGCTTTTATTGACTTTATCTGTGGAAGCGCCTCTTTGAATGCTTCAACAACTTGTGGGTCAAATGATTTGCCAGATTCATCTTCAATATATTCTACTGCATCGTCTATATCCCATAAATTCTTGTATGGTCTGACAGAAGTTAATGCGTCGAAAACATCGGCTAAGGCAACTATTCTTGCGTATATACTAATTCTTGTTCCACCTATTCCGAAAGGATAGCCTTTGCCATCCCATTTTTCATGATGCTGATAAGCTATATAATAGGCAGCAGAAAGAAGAGGGTCTTTGTCTTTTCCTAAGATATTCGCTCCTATTTCCGAATGAAGCATCATCTGCGTACGTTCAGATTTGGAGAGTTTGCCTTTTTTTAATAAAATAGTATCCGAAATGCCAATTTTGCCTATATCATGTAGGGGTGATGCATTCACTATGATTTCAATTTGTGAATCATCTAATCCATATTCTGTAGCTATTATTCTACAATAATGGCTCATACGAATGAGGTGAGAAGTAGTTTCATCATCTTTATATTCAGCTGCTACACATAGCTTATGAATTAATTTAACACGTGTATTATTTATTTCTTCTACTCTTGTATAGACCTCTTTTTGCAGTTCTTTGTTTTTTGAATGAACCATTATATGTGCAGCTATCCTTCGTTTCATAATCTCAGGATTGAAGGGTTTGGTTATATAATCCACAGCGCCTAAGTCAAAACCTTCCATTTGGTATAGGGCATGGTCTTTTTCAGAAAAGAAGATAATAGGTATATTGCAAGTGCTAGGGTTATTTCTTAGTGCAATACATATTTCTTCACCATTAATCTTATCCGAACTAAATTCAAGAATTATAAGAGATGGTTTTTTCAAATCTGCTATAAGCACAGCTTTTTTTGCATCATCTGTGAAAAGTATTTCATATTCATTCTTAAGTGTGTTATTAAGCAAAATCGTATGCTCATCTATAGCATCAATTATAAGTATTCTGTGTCTTAACGTAGTTGTACTATTCTCAACCATTTTTTCACTCCTGTAATCCCCTCTTTTAATTTATTTTTCTCTTATTATATATTTTAACATATTATTTCATATATTTCAAGAGTAAATTTTTTTATTATTTATCTTTAATATAAAATACGCATTAATGTATCTTGCAAAACCATATAATTAGTTTTACAATTCTATCATTTGAGTAACAATTACTAAATACATAATCTGTTTGGCTACTATAGCAATTATTGTATACAAATAGATTGTATATTCTATTGCATTAAGTAATACAAAATGATATTATTAAATTATTAACTTTATGGGAAGGTACAGAATTATGAAAAAAATAGTATTATTTGGAGATTCGTTGCTCAAAGGTGTTCTATATGATGAGGCATCGCAGAGATATATATCAATTGGAAAGAAGAAATGTGAAGAAATAGGTACACAAAACAATGTTGAAATAGTGTCAATGGCTAAGTTTGGAATGACTGCTAAGCGAGCATATGAGACGGGTTTGCACAATCGAATTCCGGATTGCGACTTAGTTATTATTGGACTAGGTGGTAATGATTGCAATTTTAATTGGAAAGAAATATCTGATAATCCTGAAGATGAGCATTATAATAATTCTACATCTTCTGAATATAAAGATGCTATGATAGGGATACTTACAGATCTTAAAGCTAGGAATATAAATACTGCTATTCTTTCTCTGCCACCAATTTCATCAGAAAAGTACTTTAATTGGTTTTCTAAAAATCTTAATAAAATTAATCTTAAGAATTGGATAACTGATATAAATATTATATATCAGATGCAAGAGTATTACAATACAATAAATAAAAATGTGGCAAAGGATTTAGGAGTTCCTATTCTTGATGTTCGAAGCATATGCCTTATTAATCGTGACTATTCTCAAATGCTTGAATGTGATGGAATACATTTGAAAGAAGCGGGTTATGATTTTCTAGGAGCTAGTATAGTTGCGTGTGTGAAAAGTAATTCGCTGATATAGTTATTTTATAAATAGTTCTTTACAAATTGCATTTAGAATATAATAAGCTATATTTCATTTTGAAGAAATATAGCTTCTTTATTATAAAACATCGCTTATAATGCTTAGATTATATTTTTGTTGGATTTGTCCAACCGCTATCTACCGAATAATAGGTTACATAACCTTTTGAAGATGTCCATTTTGCGTTTATAAGTTGTGGATTGTCATCTTCCATTTCAATTAAAATGTATCTTGATTTGGTATCATCTTTTGTAGTGTATACATCATTATAACCAGCTTGGGATAGAGCTGTTGATACATTTGATAGTTCAACTGTATCATTGGCTATTTCTGTAATTATAAGTTGAGATGTGTTATGCAGAGTAATTGCCTCTGAGCGGCATACTGCAATCGCAGCATCTCTAGTATATGAACTAAGTATTGGAATTGCAATTGCACTAAGAATAGCCAAAATTGCCATTACTATTAATAATTCTAATAGAGTAAACCCCTTTTTTTGTCTTATAGTTTTATTTAACATTTTATTCCTCCACCGATAAAAAAACTTTATTAATAAATAATACAATGAATATTTATATTATGCGTAATATATGTGTAGTAAGCATAAAAATTACCCTATTAATCAAATAATAGGGTAATAAATTATTAAAATATTCAATAAATTAATTTTCTTCTAGATGTTTGTTGAGGGTATCACGGTCAATCTTATAATTTTTCAAAGCTAGAATTGATAAAAAAGCTAAGATACAAGGTAAGGCAATAAAGACAATTAATATTCCTACCTGTGCGGTATGGGGTTGAATAAGAATTTCACCCTCTGCCATATTATTAGGTGGTTTCAAATAGCCTGTAATCTGTAATACCAAACCGATTAGCAAAGAAGCAAGTCCAGTGCCTATCTTGAATACGAAAGTTACTACACCATAGTAAGAGCCTTCATTTTTCTGCTCTTTATCGGCAGAAAAGTTAATGGCATCAGGGACTATAGCTGATGATACCATTTGAAGTGCGGAAAAACCACAACTGATTAGTAGCGTTGCAATATATCCTAACACAGGGTATAATGCCAGTGATTCTAGAAGAGTATAATTGATTGTTGTTAGGTCGCCTTCGTTACCAACAGCATTTCCTAATCCTGCAGGAACAAAAGCAAGCACTAATAAACCAACGCTAATAATAAGAGCTCCAAGTATTTGGGACTTTTTCTTGCCAATTTTCTGACACATTATATTCCAGAAAGGCAAGAAAGCAATAGCTATTATCATTACACCGCCAGCAATGGGTAAGAACAATGCAGGTAATTGCAGATAGTAATTCAAATAATAGATAAGACAAGTATTAATTGCTGCTAAACAAGCAAATGAGCAAAAATAGGAAAGACATGCTTGTCTAAAAGGTGCACATTTCCAAGAATCAAAAAAATATGCTTTGAATGTAAATTTCTCTGGTTTAACGGCAGTCAATGGGCGTTCCTTAATATTAAATATAGATAATAAACCCGATACAATAACTAGGATAGCAAATATCATGCCCATATAGGCAAAACCAGAAACACTAAAAGATTGCACATCAGAAAGCCCTAGAAAATCTGGTACAATAACGGCTACAAGCACAGCAAGAATAGATAATGACATTCTCCAAGACATCATAGAAGTTCTTTCATCATAGTTATCTGTCATATCATTAATGATTGCAAAGAAGGGTGTGGTATAAAGTGTATAGAAAAGAATATATACCATATATACTGCAAGGACAACTATTATCTTCGTTGCATCACTACTATTTCTTACTGCTGATGGAATTGTGAATAGGGCAAGGAACATTAGCCCTAAAGGTATGATGAAACGCAACATATATATTCTGCGTCTTCCAAAAGAATGAGTGCATTTATCACTCAAATATCCTGCGTACGGGTCGGTTATTCCATCGAAAACAAAACCAATAAAAAGAATAACTCCTGCAATAGCGGGTGCAATCTTAATAAAGTCGGTTAAGTAAATCATAAAGAAGAAACTTAGTAATGTTGTAAGATATCCCCCTGGAAATTCTCCCATAGCGTAAAAAAACTTAGTTTTTGTTGTTAATTTCTGTTCTATTGGTTGGTACGGTTCTGTCATAATAGCTCCTTTTTTAAGAGATTTGCACATCCTCGGATAAATAATATAAATTTTTATGAATTTATCATAAGTATACTCCTATTTTAAGATAATGTAAAAGAAAAATACTTATGAAATTGCAATAATATTGTTAACTTAAAATATAGTGAATTATGAAAATAATGAATCAATTATTAGTATGCAATTAAAAACTCTTCCACTGATGTAGAAGAGTTTCTAATTTATTTATTATATTGTAATTATAATATTAAGTTACAGCTATTGTAATAGTCCTACTAATCACTACTTCTTTAGTAGTACCATCGAGCATTGTTTGTACAACTCTTATTCCGATTTCTGCACTAATATTTCCAACATTATCGAACGATACATTTTGATTTGAAACAGTAACATTTGTATTATTTATATTTACGAATTCATAAGTGCTGATGCTTTCGCCCCAGTCTGTAATGTTACTGTACGTAGATACATCGCTAAGTATTTTCGAAAAACTCCATACATCTCCAACAGAGTAAGAAAGATGTGGGGAAGTGATTCCTGGTAGAAGCTCACAGTCTACAATATATATATCCTCTTGGTCAACAATATTGCCATAAGTGTATTCGACCGTAACATTACCGACTCCAGTGAAGGTCAAAGTATTGCCACTTATTACTCCTGTAGAGACACCTATAATTGTATAAGTCACTCCACTAGTTATTCTGTCATTATTAGGATAGCTTAATAATTCTAAAGTATAATTAGATGCTGCTCCACTAACAGAAGTGTTGGCGTATATATTAGTAGCAATTTCCACTGCAGAATTGCTTACTGTGTCGAATTTAGGTTTTCTGTATGAATAGAAATTGCTAGCAAGTGCTTTCACAGTTAAGCCATTTGCATTAGTATATTCTATGATAAGTCTAATCTCTACTGTTCCGTCATTTACTTTAAAAGTTATAAAATCTTTCTTAGTTTCGTATGTCCCTTCTTCTACAGTAAAACTTGATTCAGTATTACTTCCATCGATACTAGAATAAAACTTGCCATTATCTAATTTAATTTCTCCGGCTGGGGTAAAATATCTGCCCTCTAATTCTGATTTGTCAGCGTATGTTTTATCTGTTACTCTATTAAGTAGTCCTCCAGTATTTACGATATATTCATCATAAACATAGAAATACGTTGCAGAAGCTATTTGGTCAGTATTTGCACCGGTTTTCTCAGGAAGAAAAGTTGCATAGCCATTATTTGTGCTATGGGTACCTACATCGACAATATTGCCTGCACCGTTAAAAATTGTATAGTTATCTTTTTTAAAGGTAATCTTTGCATTTGTCTTGACAAATTCTCCTACAACACTGTCGTATGTATAGAAATAGTAATCTTTACTTTCTCTAATTTTCTCACTACAACCAAATAGCGTTAAGGACAATACAGCTACTAGCATTATTGCTAATAGTATTCTTAAATATCTTTTCATATAAACTCCTCTCTAATATAATTTATGAAAGTATAACATAATTCATTCCTGTTGTCAATATAAATCAAATATGATAGCTCATAAAACTTAAGCATAATTACAATAATTTAACTTATTTAGTATAATTATTATTAGCTATATAATGAAAGATAATTATTAGATTTTTTCTAGCCAAACTAACTTATTGCTTGCAATGCTTAATGGGTATAATATATACTAATGATAATATGAAGAAGTTATTTGAATTATTTATAATTTTTCTAAAGATTGGTGTGGCAACATTCGGTGGCGGACTTGCTATGATACCTTTTATAGAAAAGGAAATAGTTGAAAAGAGAGGCTGGATCAACGCAAATGAAATGTTGGATATGATTGCAGTCGCTCAAGCTACTCCTGGTGCAATTGCTTTGAATATGTCAACATATGTAGGGGCGAAAGTAAAAGGCTTTTGGGGTTCTTTAGTATGTTCAATTGCTGTTATTCTTCCGTCTTTTGTAATAATAATAGCAATTACTCCAATAATAGTCGAATTTCGAGAAATGAAGATGATTATGTATGCACTTACAGGTGTCCGTTCAGCGGTTGTTGTGCTTATTGCCGATGCTGTAATTAGGCTATTTAAGAAAAGTATTAAGTCTCTTTATTCAATAATAATAATGATCTTTACTTTTGTAATGACAACATTAGCTTCGCTCAGTATTATAGAGTTGGATATCGTGATTATTCTAATTGCTATAGCACTTGCAGGTATAATCAAACATTATATTTCGATAAAGAGAAATACACCGCAAGGTAAGGATGAAGAATCAATTATAAAAGAAGAAACTAAAACATTCAGCAATATTGATGACCCTCAAATAAAAGGGGGTAATAAATGAACATTTACTTAGATTTATTCTTCTCATTTTTCAAGATAGGATTATTTACAATAGGTGGAGGTATGGCAATAATTCCACTTATAGCAAATCTGACTATTTCTAAAGGCTGGATTGAAAGAAGTATGTTGTATGATTTTATTGCTGTTGCTGAATCTACCCCCGGTGCTTTTGCGGTAAATGTTGCTACATATGTAGGATATCATATGGGGGGAATATTAGGTGCATTCATTGCGGTTCTAGCTATTGCTCTTCCTTCATTTATAATTATTCTTATAATATTCAAGGTGTCAACTAAGCTATTTGATAATCCTATTGTAAATTCTGCCTTTTCTTCTCTGAAAGCAGGAGTTGTGGGGTTAATTGGCAGTGCGATGGTTGTTATAGCGTATAACAGCTTCTATAGTGATACAATGACTGGGGTCCTTGCAATTAATTGGGCAGGTATAGTTCTAACTGTTTTAATATTTGTACTATATAAGAAATTTAATAAAATCCCACCAATTGCGCTTATAGTAATTGCAGGTGTATTAGGTATGGGAGTATATACGGTATTATATTAGGTACTAATTATTACGATAATATATTAAATTGAGCTTATCTCTATAAGCTTTGTCAGTTGACTTATAATAGATTATATAGTAGAATTAGTATTCAAGATTACTATTACAAAAAACTTATTAATTATTTAATATTTATTGTTAGAAACATATGGTATAGTAGTACTTGTAGTAGATATTTTTCATTAACTACTATGAAAATGATGGAGGCCCTATGAAAAGT
>CAZKXV010000029.1:0-11483 GCA_964556835.1 uncultured Clostridia bacterium | reverse complement strand
TGAATTAGTTTTCCAGTTATGTTAGCACTAATAATAAATAATACTATAATTGCAACAAATAGTATTAAAAATATCGCTATTTTATTTCTATTAAATTGTAATTGATTAAGCGAATGTTTCGAACTTTTTTTTATAAGTACAATAGCGCTATTTATAAATAGCATAAAAGCTAGAATGTATAAGAATATTTTATAACTTAAAGTATATTTTATAAAAGCAATAGATATAACCATAGATATAATTATTCCCACTATATTAATAATGGGTTGATAAAAACTCTTTTCCTCATTATTATGCATTAATAGAATTAAAGATAATAATAAAAAAGTAGCAAAAGTAATATTTATAAAATGTATTAATACAATCACTATAACATTTATCATTACAATGTTTTGCATTACTTGATTTGGCATTAGTACCTGTAATATAAATGGATTCAACATTAGCAAAATGAATATAAAAACTGACCAACATAATGTTATGGTTACAATATTTATTTCTTTAATCTTTTTGTAATAAATAAACATTAATATTGCGGCTAATCCTATACCTAATAATAAAACAGAATTAAGTAGATTTGTAACTATTAGCTTTTCTCCAAATGCACCTAAGTTACCTAAATTCCAAGCAATGTAAATATTGTCGAATACATAGTATCGAAAGCTTGTTATATTAATAAATAAAGATAACATTATTAGAAATAATGATATGTAATTTGATATAAGTCTTTTTTCTTTTATGTATTCCATATTTATAAATCCTAATTAGTATATTCATTGATAGAATTGCCTATCTCGGCAGTTAAACTTAAGGGATCCTCCATCTCCAAGTCCTCATGTAAAGCAAATGTCATTATTCCCCCTAATCCACGCAATATAGAAAATACTGTCCTATCTCGTGAAGTAGTTATTGTATTGAAATAGGTTCCATTTTCAAACATAATATATTCTTCTGGATGGAAGCGAGGATCATTATAATCATACCATGCATAAGATGCATCATTAGGTCTTCCATAATAAGATATACCCATATTCAATTGTTCAAGCTTAAAGCCTTTTGATAACATATAGTTAACAGTGTTCACTGAAGTACCGTTAAATGAATTATTATCACCATTTTGGTCGTACAAATCATAAGACATAATTTGGACTTGATCTATACAATCAATAGCTTCTTTGCTAAATTTTAATCCCCATGGTGCAAGCGCTAAAGATAGCTTCTTATCATATACCAGTAACTCTGTTTTTAAATCGACTAAAAAATCGCTATAGATATCATATTCTTTTTTATTTTTGGGAAACTCCCAGTCAAAATCCACACCATAATACTCGTTATCAACAATATAATTTACTATATTATCAATTAGTTTTTCTTTATGTGTTGAAAGTGTTGTGGCTGTCTCATCAGTAGGATTTAGAATCGTTACAAATAAATTTGTTGGTCTACTTCCTATTATTTCTCTTAATTTCTCGCTATTATCATTTTCAGTTGTAATTATATCACCATTAGTATTAAAACTTGCATTACCAAATAGAATAGCATCTGTTATAGCATCAAAGTAATTGGGATCAATTAGTTTAACTGGCTGATTATCATAATCATCAAGACTAATATTTGTAATATATGTGCTAAACCTAAAATCATTAACTTCTCTTTTTTGTATTTTATAAATCTCAATATTAGATATTCTTGCTATATTGTTGAAGTCATTAATTACAATTCTTATTCTTGTTGTTCTTATCTCATTAAAAGTAGCAAGTCTCAGTTGACCAATTTCATTTTGTTTATAACAGAGCTTCCAACTATTAACTTCATCAAGATAATATATTGAGTATAAAGTGATATTTAACCCTAACTCATTAATTAATATCATATTGATATCTTCTCTGCTTTCAAATTCAAAAATTATTTCCGCTTGCTTTTCCTTAATAACCCATGAGGTTAAAGAATTACCGTCAAGCGCCCTCTTATATGTAGAATTATTCCCCGAAATTATTGCTTTATTAGCTAAATTCGTTTCAGAAATATTAAGTTCATAATCTTTATTAATATTTCTAATAAAAATACCCCCCAACATTGTTGTTGAAAGAATAATAATTATAAGTATTACTAATATTTTACATTTTTTCATTGTTACCTTAAATAATTTATCAAAATTCTTATTTTTAACAAAATTATTATTCAGTTATTTACTTAATAATAACATCATTTTAGTTTCATTGTCAATATATAGCCTTCATCATATCAAATACACTGCCAATGCGACTAAAAACATTGCCATAAATCCAAAAATCATATAGCTTAATGTCTTTGAATAGCCTTTGGGTTCAATTTTCTCCATTTTATCTAGCTTCCTAATAATAGGATATAGCGAGAAAAAATAAATACCTATTGAAATAATTGTTGTTACAACTGCCCACATCATTACTGTCTCGTTATTAACAATTAATACAACTATAAGCAATAAAATAAAAATAAGTTTGCAATTAGCAACCCAATTAACCATATACTTCACAAACAAATGGCTTTTCTCATCTTCCTTGGATTCTTCCCACCCCTTAAATGTTCTCATGCTATTTCCATATTTGAAATCTGGCTTAAAATACATTATCAAAACATTGGATAACTCCATTAGTACAAAAGCACCTATTGCTATTTGTAATGCTATCATAAACTATCCTCCAATCTATCATTATTCATTATGTCCCACTAGAGACTAGTAATTAGCTCCTGCTAACTTCTTTACTAAATTATAGCATTATCCATTACAATTTTCAATAATATTTTTTTTCTTACTTCTTCTCTTATCTGAAAAAAGTTTTCTGCTAACCTCTTATATCAATTACACATATCAAACATAATAAAAGACCTCATTCTTGTTCAAGGTGAGGTCTCATAATACAATTATAATTTAGAAACTAGATTATATTAATTAATCTATTATTCTATACACAAGCCCAACTAATCCAGGTCCGGAATGGATACCCATAGTAGGACTAAGGGGACACATCATCAAATTTCTAATTCCTGTAATGTCTTTGAAAATATCAAATAATTCCTTTGCCTTATCTTTTGCATTGCCTTGCAAGATAGCTATATCCACTATCTTATCTTTGATTATTCCTTTAATCCTATCAACCATTTTTCTCATAGCGATGGCATAATTAAGAGTCTTTATAGCACTATAATACTGTCCATCTTGATTAATAGAAATAACTGGCACAAGACCTAGCAACGTGCCAATAGTTCCTGCAACTTTTCCAATTCTGCCACCTTTCACCAGATAACTCAAAGTAGGAATACAGAAATAGCCATTTGACTTATCACGATTTTGGGCTAACTGCGATACAATTTCCTCGCCAGAGATACCTTGCTCCATCAACTCTACAGCATTTATTACTACCATACCTAAAGCCATGGATAGTTTCTTGCTATCATAAGCATGCACTTTAAGCTCTTTTTCTTCAGTTACGCACATTTTCATAACTTGGTATGTTCCACTCATCCCTGATGAAATCATAACCGCTACAGCCTCTTTATATCCTTCTTGTTTTATCCTATCAAATAGTTTCATCACATCATCAGGTGATGGCTGTGAAGTTGTAGGTATTACACTAGGCATATTATTATAAATTTCTTCGGGTGTTATGTCAACACCATCAAGATAATGTTTACCATCAGGCATATTTATATGAAGTGGCAATACAAAAATATTATTGGCTACGATATATTCATTAGTTAGGTCACAGCTACTATCTGTGATTATTGCAATTTTGTTATTTATCATTATTAACTCCTTTATTGTATTTGTATTTGTAATATTATACCATATAAAAGAACTAATATAACAGCTATTTGTTCCCTACCCTACTCTACTCAAACTATCACTTTTTCCTTACTTTTATCAATAATATTCACTTTAGTAGCAACTTAATCAGAACTTGATATTTGTATAGTATGATCATTCATATAATATTAAATTTTCAAATCCTCAATTAATTTTGTAGTCTTACTTGTCCAGAATTTTTTGTAGCTTGATGAACCTTGCTTGAATATATGTGCTATGCCTTTCAATGGCTTAAGGAATTCATCTATTAATTTTTGTTCTTTTAATGTAAACTCATTCACAATATTACCCATTTCTTCTTTATTTATACTCTTATCTATACTGGACAACATCTCCTGCTCTATCTTTTCTCGCTTAATTGAAAAACTATTGCTATCTGCTTGTCCTGAAATAAAATATCTAATTAACATCTCTCTATCTGACCAATATTTCACTCCTTTATTAGAGCAATCGCCCTTCGCATAATCCTTAAGTAGCGGTTTGTAAACACTCATACAAGGTGATGATGCAGCAGTAGCATAATATATCTCATTATTCTCGCCAAGTTCTGCAATATAAGAGCCTGTTGTACTATCACCTATAATTCCACCTGCATGCATACAAATAGATCCGACTGATGCACGATTAGCTTTACCCTCCTTGTGGCTTCTGAGTACGGACATCAATGTCTGCACAGTGATATCATTAACCTCCGCCCTAAGCATACTCTCCGCACAGTTTCTTCTACCTTTTGATTGTGCAAAAAAAGTAAAAATAGGCTCTCTATATTTCGCCGCAAAAGAATACTTAGAATTCTTAGCTTTGTCCGCTAAAACTTTAGGATGTGCATAATCGAAATTTCCTTCAATTGATAGGCCATTCGATATTGCATATATGTCTTCAACTTTCTTCGCCGCCCAGTAGGAACCTGCAGTTTCAAGTACATAAGCCTCATATTTATCTGCAATTAGGTAAGCATTATCATAATAGAAATTTTTCTGGTATCCACAATTGCCGCCTTGACCATATTCCTCCAAAAGCCTAGTAATAATAATCATTGCCTCATAAGCAGTCTTGCTTCTCTCTAGTGCAAGACGAAGCAAATCCATTCCAGTAAGCGATTCTTGCCCATATTTCCCCTTAGTGAATACAGCCTCATTCCCAATATTAACTCCATATTGATTGAATCCCATTTCCGCTCCCCATATCCAAGACGGTTTAAATAGAGTAACAGCATAAGTATGCTCGACCTGTTCCACTTCTATATAAGTTGCCTTAACACTAGGATTAGTCTTAAGGTCATGGTCAATGGCAGAAACACGCTCGATTATATGAGGCTCATTGGGGCTTCTATCTGAATTTTTTGCAAATATCATATTACCGCTCTTAGTAACAGAGGGCAGACACACCATAGTATCACACATAAATAACTCCTTCTAATAAGATAAACTTATTGTATCACTAATAATAGAATATTACAATTCAAAAATATTCTGAACACCCAAAAAAAATGCCGTATCGCATATATTTAACGATAAGGCAAATGTATAGACTCTTCATACAAATCTGAATGAAGAATTGGAGGATGTAAATCTTTTTAAGGCCTTCTTGCAGAAATATCAGCAAGCAAAAGACACTGACATTCAATATTTGGATAGTCTATAATCTAATTACAAGATTATAACAACACTATTATTAATCGGATAATGACAATTCTGTTTTGTAGAAATCTCTTTTCCTTTCAGAATGATTATTATCTTAAATCTATGATATTAATACTGTATTAGAAATATTATTGTCAGTATTCAATACAATTCTCTAATTTGTAATTAAACTTCCTCTATTATATTAAAATCATTATTTTTCTTAAGCTCTAGGATATCCGTTTCGCTGAAAATCACTGATTCATCTTCGCCTCTGTTGATAGGTGCAAATACCCAGTTTCCACAGCTATTACCTATACACTTATAATCGATATCTCCTATTCTAACTTTTTTACCTTCCATCTTAAAACTCTCCTTTATATTTATTTTAGGATAATAATATATATTACAAAGAAATCTATCATCCTATATTTTTAGAAACTGGCACATAAGTAATACTCAGTGCCAGTTATACTAAAATTGTTTAATACTATTTTGCCGCCTTATTAGGTGTTACATCAAATCTTTCCTCAGTAAGTTCGTTGAATTCACCACGCTGAACATAATGTGTATGTAATAATTCATGTGACTTATGACTATTAGGATATTCAAGATACTCTTTATATAATGATATAATGAACGGATTCTCGTGAGATTTTCTAAGAACCTTACTCTCATCTTCAGTATATAAACCTGCTGACCTCTTTATGTTAACCTTCGGATCATCAGACCTTGGCTGACCACCACCCATTATACAACCGCCAGGACAGCCCATTACTTCTATGAAATGATAAGGTGATTCGCCCTTGTCTATCTGCTCAAGCAACTGATTAGCTCCCTTAGTTCCGCTTGTTACCGCAACCTTTAAAGTTACGCCATCTAAATGCTTAAATGCCTCTACAGGATTAGTAATTAAAATTTCAGCAGTCTTTACTCTATCGAAGCCTACAAGAGGTGCTACATGTAACTTATCAAATGGCATTTCTTTGCCTATAACTAACTCATAAACAGTTCTAAGAGCGGCTTCCATAACGCCACCTGTTAATCCGAATATATCTGCCGCACCAGTTGATACGCCTAGTGGATTATCAAATTCCTGATCTTCAAGATTAAGGAAATCAATACCAGCTTCTTTAATAATATCGCCTAGCTCTCTAGTTGTTAATACAACATCAACATTATAGACTCCATTGTTCTTCATTTCTTCACGTGAAATTTCAAATTTCTTAGCCGTACAAGGCATTACTGATACTACAAACATATCTTCAGGCTTAACATTAATTTTCTCTGCATAATATGATTTGATTAAAGCTCCCATCATAGTATGAGGTGATTTACAAGAAGATAGATGTCCTAGTCTATTAGGATATGTATGCTCAATATATTTTATCCAACCGGGACTACAACTTGTAATCATAGGAAGAACCGCTTCTTTGCCACCTAAAGCATTCTTAAGACGACCAAGCAATTCCGTTCCTTCTTCCATAATGGTAAGATCCGCTGTAAAATTAGTATCAAATACATCATCAAATCCCAATAAATGAAGAGCGGCAGCCATTTTGCCTGTAACTCTTGAACCCGGTTCTAAGCCAAATTCTTCACCTATAGCAACTCTAACTGCAGGAGCAACTTGAACTGCTACACGTTTGGTCTTATCGTGTATCGCATTCCATGTCTTAGTAATTCCATCGGTCTCTTTAAGAGCACCAACAGGGCATACAACAGTACATTGTCCGCAGAAAATACAATTTACATCTCCAAGAGGCAAACTCATTGAAGGACTAATTACGGTATTAAAGCCTCTGTTCTGTGCGTTTATTGCTGCTACGCCTTGTATCTCATTACAAGCTGTAACACATCTTCTACACAAAATACATTTGGTCATATCTCTAGTAATTGCTATAGACATATCCAACTTATGATCAGCTTTCTTACCTTCAAATCTTGTCTCATCTACACCGATTATTTTGCCTAATTCTTGTAGCTCACAACTTTGGTTACGCTTACAGCTTAGGCATTCCTTAGAATGATCGGATAATAATAGTTCATATAGGACCTTTCTTGCTTTCCTAACTTTCTCTGAGTTAGTCAATACTTCCATACCCTCAACAACTTGAGTCATACAAGATGCCTGAAGAGTCCTTGCTCCCTTAACCTCTACTACACATATCCTGCAAGTTCCTATCTTATGAACACCTTCAAGATAACACAGATTAGGTATATTAATATTATTCGCCTTAGCAGCCTCCATTATTGTTATGCCTTCGGCAACTGAAACTTGTTTACCGTTGATATTTAAATTTATCATTTGCCTACCTCCTATCGCAATGGAGACAACGCATTGCCTCTGCTATTGCATTTAATTTGTGGTACCCTAATACAACTTCATCAAAACAATCCTTTCTCTTATCAGCTGAAAGCATTTCTTGAGGGAACCGTTTATGCTCTACCAATTCATCTTCGTCAATAATCTCAGGAATAGAAATAGGTGCGCCCTTATTAAGCTCTCCTTTACCTCCAAGATATTTATCTATAGATATTGCTGCTTGCTTGCCGTCTGCTATCGATTGGATAACTGTATCTGGACCTCTTGCAACATCTCCACCAGCAAACACACCATCCATAGTAGTCATTAGTGTCTTATCCTCTACAACAAATGTTCCCCAAGGTGTTACACCTATTTCGTCTTTGCTAATAAATGGCAAATCTGAATATTGACTGATTGCAGGAATTACGGTATCTACATCAATGAAGAAATTAGAACCTTCTATCTTGACAGATTTTCTTCTGCCTGAAGAATCAAATTCTCCTAGCTTCATCTTAAGGCATTCAACCTTAGCTACTCTGCCGTCTTTACCCTTGACAAATTGAACAGGAGCTACAAGCTCTATTATCTCAATGCCTTCTTCTATAGCCTCATGTATCTCTGTCTCGTAAGCTGGCATAGCATCTTTAGTTCTACGATACAATACAAGAACATTCTTAGCACCTAGTCTTAATGCTGTACGAGCGGAATCTATTGCAGTATTACCACCACCGATAATTGCAACAGTTTCACCAATATTAACTTTCTTATTCTGATTGACATTCTTAAGGAAATCGATACCAGGATATACGCCAGGTAAATCTTCACCCTTAATATTAATCTTAATAGGGAATTGTGTTCCTGTAGCAATGTATATTGAATCATAATTATTCTTAAGCTCTTCGAAAATTATATCTTTGCCAATCTCTTTATTGAGAATAATATTAACTCCCGCTTCTTTTATTAACTCTATTTCATGAGCAAGCTCTTTTTTAGGCAATCTATATTCTGGAATACCAAATGCAAGAACACCGCCTGCTACAGATTCAGTTTCATAAACATCAACTGAATATCCTATACGAACTAAATAATAAGCACAAGTAAGTCCTGACGCGCCTGCGCCAATTACTGCTACACTCTTGCCATTTTTAGGAAATACTATATCATTTTTAGAACTCTTCTCGTTCTTATGTGCATAATCTGCGACAAATCTCTTCAAATCACATATTGCGACAGCTTCATCAATTGCAGATCTGCGACATTTAGACTCGCAAGGTCTGGTGCAAATTCTTCCGCAAACTGCTGGGAAAGGATTCTCTTGCTTAATTAACTCATAAGCATCAATGAATCTACCCGCTGCAATAAGGGATAAGTAACCTGGAACATTAACGTTAGCAGGACAAGTATTCTCACAAGGAGATATAAATAAATCCGCACATACTCCAGCTCGACAATATTTATCTCTAATATGCTCTTCAAATTCCTTTCTGAAATATTTAATAGCGCTAAGAACTGGATTAGGAGCTGTTTGACCAAGCCCGCACATTGCTGTTTGTTTAATGGTTTCACCAAGCTCTTCTAATAATTCAATATCGCCTTCAACACCTTCGCCTCTAGTAATTCTCTCTAATATTTCTAGCATACGTCTAGTGCCGACACGACATGGAAGACATTTACCACAAGACTCATCTTGTATAAAATCCATAAAAAATCTTGATGTGTCTACCATACAAGTATCTTCATTCATAGCGATAAACCCGCCTGAACCCATAATTGCGCCCAACTGAACAAGAGACTCATAATCTGTATTAACATTAAGATTATCCTGTGTGATACAACCACCAGATGGTCCGCCTATCTGCAATGACTTAAATTTCTTCTTATCACGCATTCCGCCGCCAATCTTAAATAGGATATCACCAACCGTCATTCCAATAGGAACTTCAATAATACCTGTATTTATTACATCGCCAGCAAGAGCGAAAACTTTTGTTCCCTTACTCTTATCTGTTCCAAATTGTGCATGCCAATCGCCACCCTTTAAAAATATTATAGGAATAGCTGCAAGAGTCTCAACATTATTAATTATTGTTGGTTTATCAAATAGACCTTTTTGGAATGGGAATGGAGGCTTCTGCTTAGGCTCGCCTCTTTTTCCTTCTATGGATGCCATAAGTGCTGTCTCTTCACCACAAACGAAAGCACCTGCTCCAATTCTTATCTCTAGGTCAAAACCAAAATCAGTACCAAAAATATTCTCGCCTAATATTCCTTTATCATACGCTTGAGCAATAGCCGCTGATAATCTTTCAACTGCTATAGGATACTCGGCTCTAATATAAACATAGCCATTTCTTGCGCCAATAGCGTACCCGCCGAGAATCATACCCTCAATTACTGTATGGGGATCACCTTCCAGAATACTTCTATCCATAAACGCACCTGGATCGCCCTCGTCAGCATTACATACTATGTATTTAACTTCGCTTTTTGCATTATAGCCTGCAAGCCATTTAACAGCTGTTGGAAATCCTGCTCCACCGCGTCCTCTTAGACCTGACTTCCTTACTTCATCAATTACATCCATACTAGTCTTTTCACTAAGAGCCTTATAAGCTGCAAGATAACCATCTTTAGCTATATAAGCATCAATACTACTATATTCTATAACTCCACAATTTCTAAGAGCTATCTTAACCTGTTCTTTGAAAAAATCTATTTCATCTATAATAGGAACATATTTTTGTAAAGACTGGTCATAGAAAGTATACTCTAAGAGCATTTCCCCCTTAACAATATGACTCTTAATAATTGTTCTTGCTATTTCAGGTGTTAATTCTGTATAAAAAACTCTATCAGGAAGAACTAACATGACCGGTCCAACTGCACAAGTTCCTATGCAACCTGTTTGAGTTACAAGAACCTTATCTCCCATACCTGATATTTTTAATTCATCTACTACAGCGTCTTTAACTTCAGCACAACCTGAAGAAATACAACCTGCGCCCGAACAGACCAATATCTGATATTTATAATTAGCAAGCTCCTTATTATAAGTTGATTTTATTTGTTCAAGATTTGCTAAGTTCATTATTTTCTTTTTTTCCATTATCACTGTTCCTCCTTATTAATATTTAGAGAGTATAGACTCTAGTTTGTTGGGGTTGACTTGCTTGTATACTGTATCATCTATCATCATAGCAGGAGCAAGTCCACACGCGCCAATACATCTAGCAATTTCAAATGTGAATTTGCCGTCAGCAGTTGTCTCTCCAATATTAACATCCAACATCTCTTGAAGCCGCTCAACTAATCTCTTGCCACCTCTTACATAACAAGCTGTACCAAGACATACTCTAATGGTATGTTTTCCACGGGGTACAGTAGAAAAAAATGAGTAAAAAGATACTACCCCAGATACATCAGATAATGGTTTTTTAAGTGATGTTGCTATGAATTTCTGAAGTTCAAGTGGCAAATATCCATATATGCCTTGAGCAAGATGCAATATTTGTATCAAACTTCCCTCTTTATCTTTGTAAAGATCAATGATATTTGCAATCTCATCGAACTTCTGTTTTTCTTCTGCTGAGCAGCAGTCGCATTGTTCTGTTTTTTTAGTCATTTTGTCCTCCTTAGTTTTTAATAAGATTATCTATATAACAATAAAATAATCAACCCTATTTTATTAATATAATTACCCATTGTA
>CAZKXV010000028.1:0-11885 GCA_964556835.1 uncultured Clostridia bacterium | reverse complement strand
CTATCCATAATACCAATCACTGCCATATATATATAATATATGATACTTAATATATTTATGATTAATAATTATTAAGAGGTTTTGACGTCAAGAGCAGTATTTATTGCACGTGATATAACTTCTACTGCAATATCCACTATTATATCGATTTCTTTGGGAGTTACTACCAAATCTTGTGGCGAATTCTCAAGAGATTTTTCTATACTTTTAGCTACATTATCGGGAATATTCGCCATAGGATGATTTAGATAATCGGATAATATGTCACGTGCTAGAGTTTTCGCATATACAACCAGTGGCACTCCTACAGCGATTACTGGTATGCCCATAGATTCTTTGTCGATTGCCATACGAGTATTACCTACACCACTCCCTGGTCGAATACCACCATTCGATAGTTGGTAAGCAGAAGCAATTCGGCTGGTCTTTCTTGAAGCTAGCGTATCCACTACAATTATCAAATCTGGTTTTACCCTATCACTTATTCCTTTAATTATATCATATGTTTCAAGTCCCGTTTTGGCAGATACAGAAGGCGAATAGGCAGAAACTATCCTTGACCCAGAAAACGCTGTAATAATATTATCCACTACCTTTGCACCTAAAGCATCAGCTATCATTCCCCTATTGCCTAGCCCTACTACCATAACCTTCTTAGATTTCTCACTTTTCATCAATGAATTGATAGACTTGGCAAGACTATTACATAACATATCCTTTGCATTCTCATTATGAAGAAGATTCGCAAGGCATTCATAAGTTATATATTTTGTACCTTTTTTTATGACTTTAGTACATAGAATATCCGGTGAGATATTCGACTTTTCGGATTCAAAATCCTTAAACCCTGCCATTTCTAAAGCTAAATCAGTAATTATATCCATATTTATAAGAATAACCAAAAAATTGCCTCAATAAACTTGCAAAAAAATAATTGATATGATAAAATTACTAGGCTATAAAGAGATAGTGATAGAAAAGGAGTAATTAAATGCCAAATATTAAATCAAAAATTAAGCGTGTCAAAATTTCTCAAAAAGAAAATGCAGATAACACATCAAAACGTTCAAGAATCAAGAATAGTATCAAGAAATTTGATGCAGCTATAGAAGCTAATGATACTGTAGTAGCAAAAGAGTTATTAACTAAGATAACTTCATTACTAGACAGAGCTTGGTCAGATGGTGTGTATCATAAGAATACTGTTGCTAGAAAGAAATCAGCTCTTGCTAGACAATTCAATAGCATTTCTAAATAATAACAAATAATTATTATAATTGACCAATAGATTGTCAACTTACTTAAGTTGACAATCTTTTTTTTGTATTTATTATCTCAAATATCGTGCATTTTTCAGTTGCAAGATTATATTATAATAAATCATAATACCTATACTCCCCATAAGTATTTTTACTTATGGGGAGTATTTAATTTGTTTTGTATAATATAATTTAGATACTAAAATTTAATTTATTGTTCTTTTGTATACAAAAGCCTGTTACAAACTGGACATTCTAGTAGCCCTGTATTCTTATTCATTTTCTCTGCCATACCTTGACTCAACATTTCAAAGCAACCCATACATTGCCTTGAACTTGGATTATATTCGGCTATAGATGGCGATAATCCATTCTTCTTCAATGCATGATACTTAATTAATATTTCTTCAGGAATCTCTTGCTTCATAGATTTAAGTTCTGCTTGTATACTGTCAAATTGTGGCTTATATTCAGCTTGTAACTCCTCAAATTCTTTCTTAGAAGTTGAATACAAATTAGATATTTCTTTACCCTCTTTAATTACTTTGTCCTTAATAATATTAGTTTCTTGTATATTATTATGCAAATTACTTATCTCTTTAATCAACTTAGAACATTTATCAGAGAGTTTCTGAATCATATCCGTACTGTAATTTGCACCTTGAAAACTGTCAATTTCTGCAACGGTAGTTTTTAATTCTTCCATTTCAGCCTTGTATTCATCTAGCAATAATTGATACTTCGTTGCTTTACTTTCAGAAATATCTGCCATTTTATCCAATCTATCCATATCTGAATATACTTTCTTTTTATGAGTGTCATTCTTTTGGTATGAGATATATTTTGGTTCACTCTTGAATTTCTTAAATAACAGACTCAAGTCCTTATCTTTTTTCTGATATTCTAATATTTTATCTATGTTCATATCTATTCTACTCCTTTATATTATTATAAGGGCTTATACTTTTCTCGCTTTTTAGCAATTCGATACCCTTACAACCGCTTAATTTATTATACAACAAGTCCATAAATAGCATTTCGCTTTCGAAATGCCCACATTCTATCATATTATAGCCTAATTGCTTACATTCTAAGGCTATATAATACTTTATTTCCGCAGTGATAATTACATCAACACTACCACCAACTTGCATTATTAATTCTCTATCGCCACCTACAGCTCCATTAAGAAAAGCAACTTTTGTCACCAAACTTTTAAGGTCGCCTATGCTCTTAATATTTGAATCTTGCGTAATTTCCGCTACTCTATGCACTAATTCGTTCATCTTACAAGGTGAACTTAGCTTTGCTGTTGTTCCACAAGCATCTGTAATTCTAGTAATATTTTCAGCTGAAAGTCTTCGCATAAGTTCTGAAGAAATACTATCTTCAGTTAGGTCTACATTTGTATGTGCGGAATAAACTGCAATATTATTCTCTATGCAACCTAATATCAATCTACCTTGCAATGTGTCTGTAGTAATATTCTTAATAGGTAGAAATATTATAGGATGATGAATAACAAGCATATCTACACTCTTTCTTATAGCTTCATCAAGCACATCAGAAGACAAGTCAAGAGCAAGCATAACTTTCTTGATATCGCTATTTCTATCCCCAATAGTGAACCCAGAATTATCATAATCCTCTTGAAGTTCAAGAGGTGCAAAGTTCTCTATTAGTTCTATTATATTCTTAACCTTAGCCATTCTACCTCACCTATTATCCTATTTCTATGACACATTCTTATTATTATATCATAATATTCGAATTATTTTTCAATTTTTCTGCTACAAAGACCGTATACCATTTCTTTTGGCTAAGAACCAGTTTCGAATTAATCAGTATATAACCATTATCATTCAGATAATCTCTTAGCATTTCTGGCTTTTGATGTGGAACTAGTATATATCTATCTAAGCTGATTTTGTTTCTTGCAAGAATTTCAATAATCAATCTAGCTCCAAGACCTGCAACTATTGCCGTGTCGCATTCACCCTCTTTAATGGTATCTAGCCCATCACCTACACGGAAGTCTATTCTATTAATGATATTATGCCTTTCGGCTAACGCCTTTGCTTTCTCTAAACTATACGGGCTAATATCACTAGCAATAGCGTATTCTACTATGTTGTTGCGTAATAAATATACAGGCACTTTTCCATGGTCTGACCCAACATCTACTATTCTTGCGTCTTTAGGTATATTTGCAATAACCTCATACAACCGCTTATCCAAACGCATCATATTATTTCAAATAGCCCTTCAATAGTTCTTGACGTTTTGGGTGCTTCAGCTTGCGAAGTGCCTTCGCCTCAATTTGTCTAATACGTTCACGTGTTACGCTGAACTCTCTGCCCACTTCTTCCAAAGTTCGTGGTCTTGAGTCATCAAGTCCGAATCTCATTCTAATTACTTTCTCTTCTCTTGGCGTTAAAGTTGCAAGCACTTGAATTAACTGCTCCTTAAGCATATTTGATTCTGCTAAGTCAGAAGGTGAAGATGCCTTGCTATCTTCAATAAAATCACCTAGTCTGCTATCTTCTTCTTCACCAATTGGAGTTTCAAGAGAAACAGGGTCTTGAGCAATTTTTCTTATCTCTCTAACCTTTTCTTCCGAAATACCCATAATTTCAGCAACTTCAGCAGGCGTTGGTTCTCTTCCCAATTCTTGTAACAATGACCTTGAGATTTTGATTTGCTTATTGATAGTTTCAACCATATGCACAGGAATACGGATAGTTCTCGCTTGATCTGCAATAGCTCTTGTTATAGCTTGTCTAATCCACCAAGTAGCATAAGTTGAGAACTTAAAAAGTTTCTTATAATCAAATTTCTCAACAGCTTTCATTAAGCCTAAGTTTCCCTCTTCAATAAGGTCAAGAAAAGCCATTCCACGCCCAACATAACTTTTTGCAATGGATACAACTAATCTAAGATTGGCTTCTATTAGTTTTTGTTTAGCATTCTCATCGCCTTCTTCCATAGCTTTTGCAAGTTCTTGCTCCTGTTCTTTTGAAAGTAGAGATACACCACCTATATCCTTAAGATAAATCTTTACACCATCATCAATATTGACCTCAGAAATAATCTCGTTAAGGTCAGTATCACTAACTGCTTCAGGTTCATCAGCGATAGATATACCCTCTTTGTACAATCTAATGTGTATTTCTTCTAAATCTTCCGCAGTCAAATCAATTTTGCTGAACTTAGCAGCGATTTCATCATCACTAATTTCACCTTTATCTTTATACTGATATATTAATCTGTCAACTAATTTCCACAATGCCTCATTACGAGTACAATTTGTATCCATATATGTTATCCTCCATTTCTTTTGTCTATTTATTCACTTTTCTTAGTTTTTCTAATTTTTTTTCTCTTTCTAGTTCTCTTATTTCCTGAATAATCTGCCTACGTTCATTATCATTAGTCGCAAGGTCATAATCTCTTACTAATTCTGATTTTCTGTTAGCTAAAAGAATGCTTTTCAATAGATTGATACAATCATTGAAATACTTAACTTGTGCCTCTAAGCTCAGCGGTCTAGTATAACTTGCAATTTGGATAATTTCATCTTCATCTTCATTAAATATCTCTAGCAAATTTGAAGCAACTGTAGATGACTTGTTTTCTTTGTTATGAACTATATATCCGTATATTTCCTTGTATAACGGGTCTATCATTAATTCACTAATGCTATCATCATTTAAGCAATATTTACATCTATGTAACAACGAATTTAATATATACTTTTGAGCTTTTGCCTTGGCATTTCCGGTTATTCTAAGATCTACATCATTAATCTTTACATCAAAACTTTCATTTTCCAAATCTTTCTGAATTGTCCCTATACCAATATCTATTACTCTAGATATTATGGGTATATAAACCTGTCTTATTGCATTTGATTCAATTTTTCTTAGAATATTTAGTGCATAATGATAATAATTACCCTTTCCCGAAATTGTATTTATATCAAATGTAGCTTCTAATAATTTCAATTTGTAATCTACAAGCGGAAGTGCATTGTTCAGTAATTCCTCGAATTTCTCTTTGCCTCGCTCTTTTATTGTTTCATCAGGATCTAATCCAACTGGCAAAGTTACAATACGAACATCAAGCCCTTCTTCAGATAAGATTTCCAACCCTTTTATAGTGGCATTTTGCCCAGCACTATCACCATCATAGGCAATAATAATAGAGTTTGACAAAGATTTTAGCTTACGGGCTTGATTCTTGGTAAGTGCCGTTCCCATACTAGCTACAACATTATCATATCCAGCTTTATTTAGACCCACAACATCCATATATCCTTCTACAATTATTACATTATCTAAGCCTTTTTCCCTCTTGATACTCTTCAATGCATGCAAGTTGTATAACACTTTATTCTTCACAAAAAGTTCTGTTTCACGAGTATTCTTATACTTGGCAAAACCCTTATTTTCAAGCACCCTACCACCAAACGCAATAACTCTTCCACTATTGTCGCTAATAGGAAAAATAAGCCTTTTCCCTAAGAAATCGTAGTATTGTCCATTGTCATTAATATCAGCAACGCCACATTCTTTCATAAGCTCTTTATCATAGCCCTTATTCGACAAATAATCTACTAAAGAAGAAAAATCAAGCGAAACACCAATACCGAATTTGAATAATATATCCTTATCTAATCCACGATTTATAACATATTGCTTAGCATCTTCAGAATTAGATTTTAGCATATTCATATAATAGAAATTAGCTGTATCTTTAAGCAAAGCGTACATTTTCTCCTTCTTAGGCTTATCAATTCTTGGAGCATCAGAAAAACTCTTGCTTCTAGGTATTTCCATACCGTATTTGTTCGCAATAATCTTAATAGCTTCCATAAAATCTACATTCTCATAATCTTGAACGAACTTAATGACATCACCGCCAGCACCACAACCAAAACAATGAAAGAATCCCGAATTCGGATTTACGCTAAAAGAAGCTGTTTTTTCATTATGAAAAGGACATAAACCCCAGAAGTTTTCACCTTTGGGTATTAGATTTATGTATCCTGAAATAACATCAACTATATCAGCCTTATCCTTTAGGGAATTCTTAAAATTTTCGAAAGAATTATCTATTTTATATCTCCTTGCTACATTTTATTGTGCTACTTATCCTATTATCATAACTTTCTCGCAGTAGTTGCAAGAAGGGTGGGTCAAAAAATATTTCTTTTTTTGAAAATTAATATCCCCTAGAAAACCGAATATAACTTGTCCTACATTTACCTTATACGATTAATTGGCATTAAGTTCCTAAATTATTATGCAAAAATATACATATAATTCATTAATATGCTCTTAAATCTTTAGACTTGCTACATTTTGTCCCATCTTAAAGGTATGTATATATCCTCGAATAGTTTAGTCGCATATCTATCAGTCATAGATGCTATATAGTCGCATACCACCGTACTCTTATCATATTCATCAAGTAGTTTTATGTATAATTCGGGTAGTTTTTCGGGACTTTTCATAAACCACTTGTATAACAATCTAAGCAGTCTATCCGCTTTAATCTCTTCACCTTTTGCAGGGCTTTCATTATTGTAAATGTTATCTTGCATATAATTATACAATCTGTCAAACTCAATCTTAATCTTGTCTGACATTACAATTTGATTTTTCCCCATACTGTTCTCAATGATATCTAAGATTAATGTATTTATTCTGTTACTTTTTGTTACACCCAATATCTCAATTGTTTGCTTTGGCAAATCGCTAATGGTAATTATATCTGCCCTTATTGCATCTTCAATATCGTGATTAATATAAGCAATTCTATCGGCATAGCTTACTATCTTACCTTCAAGTGTAATAGGATTAGTTGACAGCTTATGATTTAAGATACCATCTCTTACTTCTGAGGTCAAGTTTAGACCTTTGCCATTATTTTCAAGTATATCTACTACTCTTAGGCTTTGCTTATTATGTAGAAAGCCGTTAGGAAACAGATTTCTAGGAACTTCACCAATATAACCAACAGACAAACAATTTAGAGTTCTTTCACCTGCATGCCCAAAAGGAGTATGTCCTAAGTCATGGCCTAAACTAATCGCTTCAGTCAAATCCTCATTGAGTGCCAGCGCACGTGCAAGAGTTCTTGCTATCTGAGTGACTTCCAATGTGTGAGTCAATCTAGTCCTATAATGGTCGCCCTCAGGGGACAGAAATACCTGTGTTTTATGTTTTAGGCGTCTAAAGGATTTTGAATGAATAATTCTGTCTCTATCCCTAACAAAGCAAGTCCTAATTAAACATGGTTCAATTGGAGTTATTCTACCTTTGGAATTGATAGCCTGAGTTGCATATTCTGATAAACCCTGCTCTTTCTTAATATTATTTTCCCTAATCGTATTATTCATATCCCTTCTTCCATAATATATATTTACCTTTTCAACAAATTAAGTTATCCAACAAAAAATATTGTTGGATAACTAAGTTGCTAAATATTTCAGTTTTTATAACTATTTTCTGTTAAGTATAGTCGCTTGAGCAGCAGCCAATCTTGCGATAGGAACTCTGAAAGGTGAACAAGAAACATAATCAAGACCAATTCTGTAACAGAAGTCAATTGAACTAGGGTCGCCACCATGCTCACCACATATTCCCAATTTGATATTAGGTCTAGCTTCTCTTCCTCCTTCAACTGCCATTTTTATAAGTTTGCCAACACCAACTTGGTCAATTCTTGCAAATGGGTCATATTCGAAAATCTTCTTTACATAATATTCTTCTAAGAACTTGCCAGCATCATCACGACTAAAGCCATAAGTCATTTGAGTTAGGTCATTTGTTCCAAAGGAGAAGAATTCAGCTTCTTTAGCTATTTCATCTGCAATAAGTGCAGCTCTTGGAATCTCAATCATTGTACCAATTAGATACTTAATCTCTATTCCTTTTTCTTTCATGACCTTAGCTGCAGTAGATTGAATATAACTCTTAACATATTTGAATTCTGCTAAGTCTCCTACAAGTGGCACCATGATTTCAGGAACAACTTTGCCACCCTTGCTGTTAACTTCTATAGCGGCTTCAATAACCGCTCTTGTCTGCATTTCTGCAATTTTGGGATAAGTTATTGATAATCTACAACCTCTATGACCAAGCATAGGATTAAGCTCATGTAGCCCTACAATCTTAGCTTTCAAATCATCAAATCGAATGCCCATATCATCAGCTAATTCTTGTATATCTTTGTCTTTCTGAGGTAAGAACTCGTGTAATGGTGGATCTAAGAATCTAATTGTAACAGGTCTATCTTTCATAGCTTCATAGATACCTATGAAATCTGCTCTTTGCATAGGAAGTAATTTATTCAAAGCAACTCTTCTTTCCTCTTCAGTACTTGAAACAATCATTTCACGCATTGCGCCTATTCTATCTTCGCCGAAGAACATATGCTCTGTTCTACATAGACCGATACCTTCTGCGCCAAACTCAACTGCTTGTGCTGCATCATGAGGAGTATCAGCATTAGTTCTAACTTTCAAAGTACGAACTTCATCCACCCATCCCATTAAAGTGCCGAAATCGCCACTAACTGATGCAGGCATAGTCTTAAGAGCTGTGCCATATACGTAACCTGTGCTACCATCAAGAGAGATAATATCATTTGAAGTGTAAGTTTTTCCGCCAACAGAAAACTCTTTCTTTTCTTCATCTATATCTAATTCACCACAACCAGCAACACAACATCTACCCATACCACGAGCTACAACAGCTGCGTGAGAAGTCATTCCGCCACGAGCAGTAAGGATACCCTCGGCAGCATACATACCTTCTATGTCTTCTGGAGAAGTCTCTAATCTTACTAATATAACCTTCTTTCCGGCGTCTGAATATTCTTTCGCTTGTTCAGCGTCGAAAGTAACATAACCGCTTGCAGCACCTGGAGATGCAGGAAGTCCTTTTGCGATTACTTCACTTGTCTTAAGTGCTTGTGTTTCAAATTGTGGATGCAACAATGAATCTAATTGCTGTGGTTCAACTTTACAAATTGCTTCTTCTTTAGTTAATACGCCTTCAGTTACCAAATCAACAGCAACTTTGATAGCAGCAGCGGCAGTTCTCTTACCATTACGAGTCTGAAGCATATATAACTTGCCTCTCTCGATAGTAAATTCCATATCTTGCATATCTCTATAATGGTCTTCAAGTTTAGAAGCGATATCTACAAATTGCTTGTAAACTGCAGGATTAGTACCAGCTAGTTGGTCTATTGATTTTGGAGTTCTAATACCTGCAACAACATCTTCACCTTGTGCATTCATAAGATACTCACCATACAATTTATTCTCGCCTGTTGAAGGGTTTCTAGTGAAAGCAACACCAGTACCACTATCTTCGCCCATATTTCCAAATACCATAGATTGTACATTGACAGCAGTTCCCCAACTTCCAGGTATATCATTCTTTCTTCTGTATATAATAGCCCTAGGATTATCCCAAGACTCGAAAACAGCTTCTACAGCACCTATAAGTTGAACTCTAGGGTCCTGAGGAAAATCCTCACCCTTGTCTTTCTTATAGATAGCCTTATATTCTACTATAATCTCTTTCAAATCTTCAGCAGTGAAATCAGTATCCAAAGTAATTCCTTTCTCTGCTTTCTTCTTATCTAGTATTCTTTCGAAAGCAGCTTTGCCTAAACCCATAGCTACATCAGAATACATTTGTATAAATCTTCTATAACAGTCATAAGCAAATCTAGGATTGCCCGTTAGCTTAGCTAGACCTTCAACAGAAATATCATTAAGACCTAAGTTCAAGATAGTATCCATCATACCTGGCATAGATGCTCTTGCGCCAGAACGAACAGACACTAGGAAAGGGTTTTCCATATCGCCGAACTTCTTACCTTCTAATTTCTCAGCTTCTTCAAGTTTGCTGAAAATCTGCGCTTCAATATCTGGACATATATTCTTATCATCTTCATAATACTTAATACAAGCCTCAGTTGTAATAGTAAAACCTTGTGGAACCGGCATGCCTAACTTAATCATTTCTGCTAGATTGGCACCCTTACCTCCAAACAAGTCTTTTCTTGACCCATCGGCTTCTGCAAACATATAAACAAATTTTTTACTCATTAAAAATTCTCCTTTAATTTTTGTCTTTCTAAATTTTAATATATATGACAAAAAAGTGCAAGTAAATTGCCCTTGTTAATACAAAATATGGTAAATTTAGATAGATATAAGGCAATTGTTATTAGAAAAAAAGAATATTAGATAAGAATAGAAATATATTGCGAAACAGATTTCAATTTAGATTCGGTATGATATGTAAAAAACTTTGAAATTACATTCAATATTTCCTTAACTGAAACAATAGAATAATCGATTTCCATAATATCCTCAGGAGAGAAAGTTAATGCCCTTATTAAATTAAGTGCCGATTCAGATAAACGCTCAGAAGTTGCATCTTGGTGCAGACTACATACTAATCCGCCACTTTCTAATGAAAAATAATCAGAGATATGATTACCACATATACTACAATCACCCCAATTAATACCGAATCCTGCATAGCTCATAATTCTAATCATTCCATTAATAGCAGCTAATAGTGGATTAATATTAGAATAGCTAAGTTCGCTAAGCTCTTTCACAAGAACAACAAGTAATCCATCTTCTACTCTTTCCCTGCCTAATCGATATGCCATTTCACGAAAAATATTGCTTACATAGAACTTATCGATATCTTCAGCAATTACCTTGAAACTATCTATGCAATCGCAGCCCATAACTATGTATCTTCCTTTAGTGTAACTCAGTAAATATTCACCGAAGAATAACGGTGCCGTGCAGAATTTTAGCTTAGATTTTAATGATTTGCAACCCCTAACCTTGACAAGAATATTGCCTTGCTCAGTGAGCAGAGTCAATAACTTATCATTTTCCAAATATTCGATAACTTTCGTAACTATCGCTTTTATTCGAACTTCGCTCATTTATTATTTCTGTTTTCTGAATCATTGGTATCCGTATCGTTCAATGCCTTATATAACATATACATTCCTACCTCGCCTGTTTTTTCAAATATTTTATAAACTTGTTTAGTAATATCATCCATACTACTATAATGTGTCTACTTAGAAAAGAGTATTCTGATATTATAGATTATTCTTATCATATCCTAATTCTTCAAGTATATTAACCTTATTTCTCCATTCTTCTTCCACTTTCACAAAAAGTTTGAGGTATACTTTTGTTCCAATTAATCTTTCGATATCTATTCTTGCAGTTTCACCAATTTTCTTAAGCATTGAGCCATTTTTGCCTATAATTATGCTCTTATGTTGTTTTCTTTCTGTAAGCAAATCTACAAAAATATCAGTAATCTCCGAATTAGGTCTTGCCGAAAACTTATGAATATCCACGCCTATTCCATAAGGAATCTCTTGATTAAGGTACATCAATGCCTTTTCCCTTATAATCTCCGAAACCATAAATCGCAAATGCTTGTCCGTATATAAGTCTTCAGGATACAACATTTCTCCCTCAGGCAATTGTTCTATCAGCTCAGCTAGCAACTTGTCTACATTCTCACCGTATCTAGCAGAGATACTATATACGGACAAAAT
>CAZKXV010000027.1:0-11956 GCA_964556835.1 uncultured Clostridia bacterium | reverse complement strand
GAATATGTGCTGACATTGCATAATATCTACTGTCTTGCTCGTTCTGAGATGAATGCATTGAAGGGTCATCAGCAACGACAATTAATATGCCTGCATTTACTCCCGTATATGCGAATGTGAATAGCGGGTCAGCCGCAACATTCAATCCAACATGTTTCATACAAACCAAAGTCCTTGCACCAGCAATTGAAGCACCAATTCCTACTTCGAGCGCTACTTTCTCATTAGGTGCCCATTCTGCATATATTTCATCGTACTTGGCAACATTTGCTGTGATTTCTGTACTTGGCGTACCCGGATAAGCACTAGCCACTGTAACTCCAGCTTCGTATGCGCCTCTAGCAATCGCAACATTTCCTAACATTAGTTTCTTCATTGGTTATTGCTCCTTATTTCTTAAATCAGTTACCCTTTTTGCCTTGCCCATAAATCTTTGCAGGGACTTTGGCTCAACAAGTTTAACTTTTGCATCTAGTAGTAGCTCTTTCTTCAAATTCTCTCTAATTGTGCTGACTAAGTCTTCTAAACGATGATAATCTAATAATAGATTACCATCAGAAACCTCAACTAAAACTTCTATAATATCCATATGATTTTTGCGAGAAATAATAATTTCATAATGACTGGCAACTTCTGGGATAGAAAGTAAAACTCTTTCTATCTGTGAGGGGAATACATTTACACCACGTATTATAAGCATATCATCACTTCTGCCCATAACTTTGCTCATTCTTGTAGTTGTACGACCACAATTACATTTCTCATTTGTAATATTAGTAATATCTTTTGTTCTATATCTTAGCATAGGCATTCCCTGCTTAGTTAGAGTAGTGATGATAAGTTCGCCATTTTCGCCCTCAGCTATAGGAAGAAGAGTATCTCTATCCACTATCTCAGGATAGAAATGGTCATCTGAGATATGTAATCCGCATTTGCATTCACACTCGCCTGACACACCAGGTCCAATAATTTCGCTCAGTCCATAATTGTCAGTAGCAAATAAGCCTAATTTTTCTTTTATATCCTGCATCATTTCTTCTGAACTTGCTTCCGAACCAAAAAGTCCGATTCTTAACTTGAAATCCTCAGGTTTATAACCCAATTTTTCCATAGTTTCAGCTATATATAATGCATATGATGGTGTACAAATTAGGGCAGTAGTTCCCAAATCTTTCATTATCATTATCTGTCTATCAGTATTTCCGCTTGAAATTGGAATGACGGTTGCACCAATTTTCTCAAATCCTTGATGAAGACCAAGTGCGCCTGTAAATAAGCCATATCCGAAAGCTATTTGTGCAATATCTGACTTCCTACCACCTGCAGCTACAACTAATCTAGCTACGCATTCTGACCACATTTCTAGGTCTTCGGCGGTATAAACTACAACTGTGGGTTTACCACTTGTTCCAGTAGAAGCATGAATTCTCACCATATCATCGAGTGGTTTAGCAAGTAATCCAAAAGGATAATTATCTCTTAAGTCACTCTTATTAGTAAAAGGTATCTTGCTAATATCTTCAAGCGTTACTATATCACTAGGTTTTAAGTTAATTTCATCAAATTTCTTCTTATAGAAAGGAACATTTTCATAAGAATAAGCTACTATATTCTGCAATCTCTCTAATTGAAGTGCTCTTTTTTCCTCAAGTGGCATTTTTTCCATTTTTTCGTTATAAATCATATTTTCACCTATTTATTTTTTTCTATTGTAATTTATTAAGCAACCAGAAAGAATAATTTCTTTTTCTTCAGCTGTTATTGAATCTAGAATTAATGTAATGTCATTTACATAATTACCTCTTACTACTTTAGCTAATACTTCTTGAGTTCCGCTTGCAATAAATTCTTTTATATTCTCAATTATTATAATATCATTTAATTTGAAGTCATAATCCTTATTTCTAAATGGTATCATTCCCCAGTTAATTAGGTTAGAACGATATCTCTTTGTTGCATATTCTCTAGCGATATTAGCTCCCCCGCCAAGAACTCTTTGTGAAGATGCTGCCTGTTCCCTTGCACTGCCATCGCCTGGCATATTTGCATAAATTAGACTCTTTATCAAGCAACTACCTTTCATCTTGCCTATAGCTAGCTTAACTGCATCGCTATACTCAAGTGGCATATTCCCATCAATTCTTGCTTCTTCATCTTGCACAACTTTTTTACATCTACCTACATATTCTGGCACTTTTCTAGAAAGTGTGAACTCAGCTAAACGCATAGGATTAGAACGATATGATGAAGTATCACCCGATGGTATTAGTTCGTCTGTAGTTGTAACAGGGTCAGTTATTACAGCTACAGTCTTGAAAATAATATTATCCGCAAGTTGCGGAATCTCTGGCCAATCGACTATACTAGGGGCAAGTTTCAAGTCTTTATCAAGTTCAGCTTTCTTGTAACCATAATAGCAACGCCCTTTATATATGTTTCTGTCAAAATTAAATTTTTCTATGCTATCATCATAATCAATATTCATAGCATTAGTAAGTTCACCGCCATTAATTGCTGTTGCCGCAATTGAACGGGCATCCATAAGTGCAACTGATGCAATTTGCTTCTGACTAGGTTTCGCACCTTCTCTGCTTTCAAAATTCCTTGTAGTGTGTCTAATCGAAAAACCGTTATTACTTGGAACATCTCCTGCTCCGAAACATGGTCCGCAAAAAGCAGTCTTAATAATAGTACCAGTCTTAATAAGGTCAGAAACAGCACCTTTTTGGACAAGGTCAAGGTATATAGGTGTGCTTGAAGGATAAACACTCATAGTGAACTCGCCATTGCCCTCATAACCGCCTCTCATTATCTTAGAAGCAGTAATGATATTATCATAAGTTCCCCCTGCACAACCTGCAATAATGCCTTGTTGTGCAGTTAGTTTGCCATTTATTATCTTTTCTTTCAAATTTATGCTTACATCACTATCCTTAAATAATTTATTACCTTCACGCTCAACTTCATTAATAATATCATAAGGATTATCGATGACATCTTGCAAGTTATACACATTACTTGGGTGGAAAGGCATAGCTATCTGCGAAACAACTTTATCTAGATTAACTACAATAGCACCATCATAACAAGCAATTTTATCAGGAACAAATTCCTTATAATCATTTGCTCTGCCGTGAGCGACATAATATTCTTTTACTTTCTTATCTGTTAACCAAATACTTGATAAACATGTAGTTTCTGTGGTCATAACATCAATTCCGTTTCTAAATTCAACAGACAAATTATTTACCCCATCGCCAATAAACTCTAATACTTTGTTCTTCACAAAACCATTCTTGAATACTGCTTTTATTATTGCTAGTGCTACATCTTGTGGTCCAACACCGTGCTTAACATTACCAGTAAGTTTTACAGCTATTACATCGGGGGACTTGATGTCATATGTCATATTGAGTAACTGTTTCACTAATTCAGGACCGCCCTCGCCCATAGCCATAGTACCTAATGCCCCATATCTAGTATGGGAATCACTTCCTAGAATCATTTTGCCCACTGCACTCATCATTTCTCGCATATAGGTATGAATAACTGCTTGATGAGCTGGAACGTATATTCCCCCGTATTTCTTTGCGGCTGACAATCCAAACATATGGTCATCTTCATTTATAGTGCCACCAACAGCACATAAACTATTATGACAATTAGTTAGTACATATGGTAAAGGAAAGCTTTTTAGTCCGCTAGCTTTTGCAGTTTGGACTATGCCAACATAAGTAATATCGTGAGAAGCCATTGCATCAAATTTAATGTTCAACAAATCACCTTTTATTGCTTTTTTCGAACTATGATTACTCAAAATTTTATACGCCATAGTACCTTGATAAGCATCTTGAAGTTCTTTTTCTATGAACCCAAACATACTCATCTCTGTACTCGATTTCAATTCACCTTCGTATGTATAGACTTTGTAATTTAATAGACTAATCATAACTTATCACTCCTATATCTTGATTTAACTTTCAATTTAGCGGAAGCTCTAGCTAGACTTTCTTTTCCTAATTTGTATTCTAGCATATTTCGCTTATCCCTTAATTGTTCTTCAGCTTTCTTAATTTCCGCTTGCACTTTATCTATCTCTATATTTTCTGGCCAATTTATTTCTTGAACCATTATTAATACTTTATGAGGCATTATATCTGCAAATCCCTCACTACAAGCTGCTTCTTTCCACTCCCCATCTATTCTAAGTCTTAAGATACCATTTTCAATCGCAACAACTGCTGGATGATGGGTTTTTTCTATACCAAATTCTCCATCCATAGAAGTGAGAATTATTTCCTCCACTTCTCCTATAAAGAATTGTTTTTCACTAGTTATAATCTCTAACATAAACTTCGAATACATATTATCCCCTTATTTTAAAACATCTTTCAAGCTGCCAATAAAAAACAAATCGCTTTCTTGTAAATGATCTGCCTTACCCTCAAGTATTGCTTCTACGCTATCGACAGTCTCAGTAAGAGGTACATATGTGCCTTTTTTCCCTGTAAAAATCTCCGATACATGGAAAGGCTGAGAAAAGAATTTTGATAATTTTCTTGCTCTAAATACTAGTTGCTTATCTTCAGAAGAAAGCTCATCCATTCCTAGTATTGCAATAATATCTTGAAGTTCCTTATATTTCTCCAGTGTTTCAATAGCTTCTCTTGCTACATTATAATGTCTGTCACCTACGACTTTAGGTTCGAGTATTCTAGAAGAGGATTCAAGTGGGTCGATTGCAGGATAAATACCTAGTTCAACGACTTTCCTAGATAAGACTGTTATAGCATCCAAATGTGTAAATACTGTAGCTGGAGCAGGGTCAGTTAAGTCATCAGCGGGTACATATACAGCTTGAATTGAAGTAATTGAATTACTCTTAGTAGAGCTAATTCTTTCTTCAAGAATACCTAATTCTGTAGCTAAAGTTGGTTGATATCCTACAGCCGAAGGCATTCTGCCTAATAGAGAAGAAACTTCGCTACCTGCTTGAATATATCTAAATATATTATCAATGAAAAGCAATACATCTTGCTTACTCTCATCTCGGAAATACTCAGCAAGAGTCATTCCTGTAAGGGCAGCACGCATTCTAGCTCCGGGAGATTCGTTCATCTGTCCAAATACAAGGGAGGTGTTCTCCAATGTACCCGATTCAGTCATTTCCTGAATCATTTCATAGCCTTCACGACTTCTCTCGCCAATACCTGTGAAAATTGATTTACCCCCATGTTCTTTGGAAATATTTCTAATCAATTCAAGAATTAGTATAGTCTTTCCTACACCTGCACCACCAAATAACCCTATCTTTCCACCTTTTGCAAAAGGCGTAATTAAGTCAATTACCTTTACCCCAGTTTCGAATATTTCAGTAACTGAAGACTGAAATTCGAATTTTGGAGGTTTACGATGAATGCACCACATTGCATCTGCTTTTATCTCACCTTTATCATCTATTGGGTCTCCTAATGCGTTAAGTACTCTTCCTAAAGTTGCATCACCAACGGGAACCATTATAGGTGAGCCTGAAGCATATACTTTTGCACCACGACCTAATCCCTCTACCGCTTGCAAGGCTATACATCTGACTATATTGTTATCTCTATGCGCAAGCACTTCAAGCGACAAATATCCATCACCTAGAGTTGCTTCAAGTCTTTCATAAAGTTTCGGCATTGCACTCTTAAAGTGGACATCCACTACAGGACCTCTAATCTGTACTATTCTTCCTTGTAGGAGTTCTTGAATCTTATCTTTAATCATTTTCTAACATTGCCACCATTGAAATTTTAAGTAATTCTCGAGTAATCTTTTCTTGTCTTATTTGCATTTGCTGATATTTGAACTCTTTTATCATTTTGTCTGCGTTATCTCTTGCTTTCTTCATTGCAACCATTCTTTCATAGAACTCTGCAGCTGATGACTGCACAAGCGCACCATAAATCTGACCTATCAAATACTGAGGAGTAAGCACATTAGCTACAATTTGTGGTGAAGGAAAGAAGTCAAATCTATCCCTCAATTCACCCTCATTATCTGCAATATCCATATCGGGCTCTTTATCAAAATCTTTTCTTTCTATAGGAAGAACTTTCACGACTACAGGCTTATGTTTGCCCAGTTTTTCCATAGAAGTATATATAATATTAACTTCATCAAGTACTTTCATATCATACAGCTCCATAATATCATATGTCATCTTACGGGCATCATCAAGCGAAGGATTCTCAGAAATATGCAAGAACTCAATATCACTCTCTACCCCACGTTTCTTAAAGAAATTTGTAGCATGACTGCCTACGGTAAATAAGTATTTTTCTTTACAAGGCATTATTATCTTTTCTGCAAGTTCAAGTATCGCTTTGTTATAATCGCCACTCAAGCCTTTGTCTGCAGCAATTACAATAAAAGCAACTTTTGTACCCTCTCTATGATTAAAATACTCATGTTCTATATTGTAACTGTTATCTAATATGTCTTTGATAGTTGAGCGAATCATATTATGATACCGTTTGTTATTAGAGTGCAAACGCATTGCACTTCTTAGCTTGGATGCAGATATAATCTGCATAGCAGTTGTAATCTGCTGTGTTTCCATAATAGCTTTCATTCTGGATTTTATTTCATTGGCATTAACCATTATATTCTTCTCCATTATAATAAGCTATATTACATTCTATTGCCTTGTCAAGTTCAGCTTTTATTTCATCAGTCAGTTCGCCATCACCTTTCAATTCTTCTAGAATATTCGGTTTATAAGTAGTTATATATGCCTGAATACTCTCCATAAATGGTTTGATTATGTCTACATCTATTTGGTCAAGTAATGGGTTAGTAATTGTATAGAAATGAACAATTTGTCTCTCTATAGACATTGGGCTACAAGGTAATTGTTTCAATGCTTGATAAATCATCTTACCCCGCTTAAGAGTTAGACTAGTTTGTTTATCCAAATCTGAATCGAATTGTGCGAATACAGCAAGTTCTCGGTATAGTGCGAGGTCAATTCTAAGCATTGAAGATACGCTTCGCATAGCTTTGCTTTGTGCTGCCCCGCCTACCCTTGAAACTGATAATCCTACATTAATCGCAGGTCTTATTCCCGAATGAAATAATTGACTTTCAAGATATATTTGTCCATCTGTAATACTTATTACATTAGTTGGGATATAAGCAGAAATATCGCCTGCAAGTGTCTCAATAATAGGCAAAGCGGTAAGAGACCCTCCGCCTAATTCAACACCCAATTTTGCAGAACGTTCGAGTAACTTTGCATGAATATAGAAAATATCACCAGGGTATGCTTCTCTTCCGGGCGGACGTTTAAGTAACAAAGTTATAGTCCTATAAGCTACGGCATGCTTAGATAGGTCATCATATATGATTAGTACATCTTTGCCTTTATACATATAATATTCTGCAATAGCTGTACCCGAATAAGGTGCAATATACTGAAGTGCAGAACTGTCCCTCGCTGTTGCAGATACAATTACTGTATAGTCCATTGCATTATGTTCTTCAAGTGTGCTGACAATTTGTGCTACATTAGATGCTTTTTGTCCTATTGCAACATAAACACAAATAACATCCTTGCCCCGTTGGCTGATAATGGTATCTATAGCTATAGTTGTTTTGCCTGTCTGTCTATCACCAATAATAAGCTCTCTTTGTCCCTTTCCTATAGGAATCATCGAGTCAATACTTTTGATACCAGTAATCAATGATTGATTAACTTTCGCACGTTTCATTATATTGGGAGAACCCGACTCAACATGTCTTCGCTCGCTAGTATGAATATAGCCTTTGCCATCAATCGGCTTCCCAACTGCATTGACAACTCGACCTAATAACTCATCTCCAACAGGCACCGAAAATATATCTCCTGTACCATATGCAATATCACCAATATCAATAGAATCAGCATCGTCTAGAAGAATAGCTCCCAGTCTTTCTCTTTCTAAGTTCATAGCAAGTGCGTAGATATTATTATCAATAAGTAATAATTCTCCAACCTTAACATCAGGCAATCCCGAAATATTTAGAACGCCATCATGGGCAGAAATAATTCTACCACCATCGATTTTATCGTACTCACGTTCAAATTTATTAAGTTTTGTAAGCAAGCCCTTGCTAATTTTACTTACATCTGCCATATAATAATCCTTTATTCTTCATTATCTAAAAGTTTTTTAACTTTTCTAATTTGAGTTGCATATGAGGCATCAACTACCTCTCCTTCGAAATATATTATAATTCCGCCAATAAGATTTTCATCAACAATATTTCTTATCTCAAAATCTTTCGCATATTTCTTAGTTGCATAACTTACAATTACCGATAATTGCTTCGGTGTTAATGCATTTGAAGATTTTACAATAATCTCATTCATATCAATCCCACTTCTCAAGACATTCATCAATAATCTTGTCCATATCAGTATTTTCTATGGAACGGGCAAGAATTTTCTCTGCTATTGCAAGACCTAGTTCGCTACTTCTTTTCGACATACTGACTTGACAAAGTGATTTTTCTTTGTCTACTTGAAGCTTAGCTTCTGCAATAATTGCTTTAGCTTCTTCCTTCGCCTTGCCTATGATGACTTTTGCTTGCGCATCAGTTTTCGCTGTTACTTCTTCAGCTATTTTTGCGACTTCGCCCTTTGTCTTCTGAACTAATTCTTCATACTTCAATTTTCTAGCAAGTGCTTTTTCATTCGCTTCTTTAGTAGTCTTATCAAGTTCTTCATATTCTTTCTCTCTCTTGTCTATAAAGGACTTAATTGGCTTATATAGGATATATCTAAGCCCAATAACCAAAATAATGAAATTGACTATATGAGCTAATATCTCAAATAAATCTGCACCTATAGGCAATTCGAAAGATAATAATGTAACCATATAACCCTCTCTTAAAGAACTTTAACTACAAGTAGAATGGCAATAAATAAGCCATAAATTGCAGTAGTTTCAGCAAAGGCAAGACCTAACAACAGGAAAGACCTAATCTTATTTTCAGCTTCTGGCTGTCTTGCTACAGCCTCTACAGCTTTTCCTGTAGCGATACCCATACCGATACCAGCGCCAAGACCAGTTAGTACCGCAAAAGCTGCACCAATTGCAAAAAGCCCCGAATCAGTTACTTCAGCGATTAGAATTGGAATTGCGCTAAGAATATTTAACATAATTACCTCCATTAAACAATATCATTATTTTCTTCACTATGATGATTTATCATTGCCTCACCAATGAACAGCGAAGATAGCATAGCGAATATATATGCCTGAATAAATGCGTGGAACAATGTAAAGACCACACTAAGAAAGGCAGGCACAACAAAAGCTAGGAATATATATTGATATATAAGCACCATAATCAGATAACCACTGAGAATAGAGCCATACAATCTAAATGTCATAGAAATTGGCAATGTAATATCCTTAAGGAAAGATATTCCGCCTAACCCCTTATACTTAAAACTAAAGAATACTAACATACCAAATGTGCATATTGCAAGAGCTATGCAAGCATTTATACTAGCCATAATTGGAGCAATGCCGAATAGCTCAAGAAGCGTACCAAAACAAATAAAAATTGAAGCCGAGAATATATATGAACCTATTAGCCCGACATTCTTATCCGCAGTACCGACAGCAATATTATCAAAGAATTTTACTAGACCTTCCAAGAATAGTTGTAGCCTATTAGGCACATCCTTAAACTTAGGAATAATAGTAATTCGTACTAGCAACGCTATTATCAACAAAATGCATACCAGTATAATTGCACCAAAAAGCGAAGGCGTGATACCTATCCCCTCCATTTTTTCAGGGAACATAGCCTCTCTTAATACATCACCTATCGACATTTCCGCTAATATGATACTTTTCAAGCGTTATTCTCCTTCAGAGTTATTTCCCAATTATGCAACATTAGCAACGGATTATACGATTTCTTTGCTTTTCTAAGACCATCAATGCCCATATCCTCTTGACGATTGATATATTTTCTATCGCTGAAGTTTTCAGCGATAAACATCTGATTAATTGCAGGATATATGCCATTATATTTCACACAACCTTTCTCAAAGATAATATAAGCCATATCTTTATGAGAATTATCTCCTATAGTTGCAGCTACAATATGGTCATCAATCACAATCACTGCTCCTACTAGACCTAGCGCTTCCATGTTATCAAGTATATAATTCATAGCATATCTTTCTTCTATAGACATATCTCGACTGTTCTCTTTGAGATCTTCTAGCTTATCGAACAATGCCAATACACCTGCCTTATCCGCCGTGATAAGTTTTCTAAAAGTATAATCATAACTATTCTTGAAACGATTTATATAATTCCTTTTCGAATGAAGTTTCTTGCCACTAAGGGATATTAGACTTTCAGAGGAATATATATATTCTGAATAATTGCAATTATATTTGATATTATACTTGTTTTCAGCTTCAAGCAATCTTACCATATCATCATTTGCAGCAAGCATATAGAAAGGATAACCTTCTTCTCTTGCATATTCAACTATGTTCTCAACAGCTTGAATATAATTGCCAGAGGTCTTAACTAATGGTGACAAAAATACTCTCTTGTTGTTATATATGAACTTGATATATAATACATTATCTAATTCTACAACTTGCTTGTCAATGAATGCTTCCCAAGAAAAAAGCTGTGTTATTGTATAATTCGATGAAAGCAATTCATATCTATTAGCATAACTCATTAGTAGCAATCTATCTTCAATTAGTAGTTTTCTAAATTCCATATATGTAAAGATTATATCCTAAATACCCATAATTTGCAATTAATTAGGCACAATAAACACAAAATGAGACATAAAAATATGTTTGCATATGCATACATTTAATGATATAATTATTATTATAATGAAAGACAAAATGAAATTCAAATTAATATTCAATAGGAAAACATATATTATAGCTATTTTTGCTATGCTTCTCGCCTTTTTTACTATTATTATTAATATCATTAAAGCAGCGAGTTTAGATAATCCTAACACATCACAGATGATTGTATATGCTTCATCTTCACTGATATGCACTGCTATTATATGGCTAAGTGTATATTCTGTTCTGTTTTCGAAATTTGTAATACTTGAAAATTCTCTTATACTGTGTCTATCTGTATTCCGTGAAGATATACCCTACGAGAAAATATCTTTAATTCGTGAAAATAGCGAAGATAAAATGATGTTATTATACTATATGAAAACGAATCCTAAGACTGAAATTGAAGATGTGAAATATGTAGTAGTAAACATATCAGATTCAAATAAAGATACTTTTGTACAAGAGATAAGAAATAAAAACAAGAGAGTTATATACGAAGTATTCACCAAAAATAACAAAAATGATAGTTTTAAGGAAGATTAGTAAATGAAACTAATTATAGCCAGCAACAACGAAAACAAAATTAGAGAAATTAAGCAAATATTATCCTCTAACTTCAATGAAATATTATCTATGCGTGAGGCTGATATAGATATGGAGATTGAAGAAACGGGCGAAACATTCTATGAAAATGCACTTCTCAAAGCGAAAACAATTTCGCTAATAACTAATGAAGCCGTTCTTGCTGATGATAGTGGGCTATGTGTGTACGCCTTAGATAATGAACCGGGAGTATATTCTGCACGCTATGCAGGCGAACCCAGCAACGATGATAACAATAACTCACTCTTACTCAAGAATCTTGAGCCTTATAAGGATAGAAGTGCCGAATTTGTATCCGAAATAGTATTATATCTGCCCGATGGCAAGATTGTGCAAGGTTCAGGCATTGCATTAGGCACTATTCTTTATGATTATAAAGGTACGGGCGGATTTGGGTACGACCCACTTTTTTATTCTAATGAATTGGGGAAAACATTTGCAGAAGCCACGAGCGAAGAAAAGAACAGCATAAGCCATAGAGCTAGAG
>CAZKXV010000026.1:0-12259 GCA_964556835.1 uncultured Clostridia bacterium | reverse complement strand
ATTAAAAAACTTATAGAAGGTCTTAATCCCAAAGTAATAATTCCAATTCATACAATGGTTCCAGAAGCATTTCTAAAACTATCAAATAAGGTAAAACTACTTAACGATAGAGAAGAATATGAGTTATAGAAGATTATATTAATGATTAAATTATAATTTTTAAATAAGGGTAACAAGCATAAATAATTACGTAAAGACCTTTACAACATTAATATTGTTGCTTGGGTCTTTTTTTTATTTAATTTCTATAAATTGTATTACTTTATTATCCAAAACAAGCCTTGTAAAAATTGCCATAATTTGGTATAATTATTTTATTACATAAGAAAAGGGGTAAGGATGAAGGCGGGACAGTATAATTATTTTTATAGAAGCATGGATAAGGTTAGAAATATTGCTCGATTGTCATATGTTTATGGCGGATATTCAAAGAAAGATTTTTGTGAGCTAGTTGACATTAGCCCTAGGACATATGAAGATAATATGAGGCGTATTCGTGACTTATTAGGGGATAACTTTGAAGAGCACTTTAATAGTAAGAATAAATATAGCACACTTAATAATTTGGGGGGTTCTAAGGTAAACAATTTTCTTATAAATCTGTATTATTACAATTCTTTTACTGAAAAAGCCTTTTGTATATTTTTGAAAACGCTAGATATTGAATCAGATAAAAAGTACACTCTTGCTGAACTGTATAGTCATGATATATGTGATGATCAAGGAACTTTGAATAAAAACCTAAAAGATTTGGTATCAGAAGGATACCTGTATAAGGGGAAATATGATGATAAGATAGCATATAAATTACCAAGGCTTTTAGAAAATTCTTTCGAGGAGGAGGAGTTAGATAGAATAGCTGAGTTTGTTGAATTTAAGATGAACACTAGTTTCCTCAAAGTACCAGGGCATTATCTGCTGAATACACTAAGAAGAAATGGTTTAGATAATGGTATAGCATACAAAGATTCATATTTGCATCAAGTACTGGATGAGGATATAGTTTTTAATACTATCAAAGCAATAGAGAATAAAGAGAAACTAACTTTTGAGCACTTAGACGGGCAGAAAACTTTGCACAAGAAAACTGTATATCCCCAAAAAATAACAAATGGATTATATGGTAGGCAATATATGATTGGGTTCGAAGATTTAGGCGAACCCTGCAAGCTGTTTAGGATTGATCGGATAAGTAATATAAAAAGAAGCAAAGGTAGCGTAAACCTTGTTTTTGATGAAACGCAGTTCAGAAATATATGGGGAGTATCTTGCGTTGATAAACCTCTTGATAGGATTAGTATTGTATTCAGTTTTGATGAAAGGGAGAGGTTTTTGTTGCGAAAACTAGAGAGAGAAAAGAAGTTTGGGGAAATATTACAAGTAGATAGTACTACATATCGTTTTGATATAGAGGTAAGTGATTTCAAAGAATTAGTACCATTTCTTAGAGAGTTCTATGGGAGTATTGTTAGTATAGATAATAAGGGATTAAAAAAGTATATTGAATATGATTTAGAAGGTATGAGAGGTCATTATGCAATTATTTGATAAGCGTAAGAATATATATATTCGACTTGCGATAGAACTATCTAATATGTCTATAAATATGAATGGTTTGACAAAAATGCAAATTGATGATTATGTTGAGGACAATGGTGTCCCCGATTATAACTGGCAGTTTGTGGATGCTATTACTGACAATAATATCGCCAATAATGCATTTGGGGATATCAATATTTTTGAGAAAAGAGGAGAGACATATCATTCAAGATTAAGCGCTATACCTATTGTGGCTAGTGGTATTGAGAAGTGGTGGCTCAAAGGTGTAATCAAAGAAAAGGAAGTAGAGCTTTTTCTTGATAAAGAACTAAAAGAAAAACTAGAAAACTTTTTGTCCGACACTTGCTCTACAAATATGAATGATATTCTTCTGCATAAGAACCTTGACAAAAAGATTAGACCCGCTATGTATACGCAAAATTTCAGAGTAATTAAACAGGCGATAAAAGAGGGGGAATCTATAACATGTGATAACACGACTCCTTCTAATGTCAAGTACAAGGAACAAGTAATAGTGCCTTATAGGTTTGAATATTCATTAGAACTATTACAGTTCTATCTTATTGGATACTCAATAGAAGCGGAAAGAATAATTAAGTTGAATCTATCTAGATTGAGTAATATTTCTGTTACCAAAGAATCATATTATATTGATTGCGAGAAGGAATTAGAGGCTAGGATTGTAGAAGAGCCAATTAAGATAGAGTTGACGAATGTTAAGAATGTTCTAGATAGGGCATTTAACTTGTTTTCTTCTTATAAGAAGACAGGTTTATATGATAGCGAGACCAACAGCTATTCTATGGAATTATTATACTATGATTACGAGGAAAAGGACATTATAAAGAAGGTATTATCATTGGGTGAATATGTTAAAGTAAGTAGCCCTGAAAGAGTAATCTCTCAGATTAGAGACAGAATTACCAAGCAGATAAAAATATTCTCTAGCAAAGTCACATAGAAAAATAAATGCTAAAAAAATAGCCGAATGATATCATGGTGTCAGATAGAAAAAAGGAGACTCAAAAAACCATGAATCAAAATCGCTATACACTAGCTGATAATAATGCCATAGCTTGTATTCTAATCGGTTATAATAAGAGTATTCATATAAATTTAATCCGGTTACTTGAGAAAGAGTTGACTAGTATGCATTCGGAACTTAAGCAGTTTAAGCTGTTCTTGCAAGTCACGAAAATGCAAGATATCACATCTGATAGTGTCTATAATTTGTTAGATAATAATTATCCAAGTAATTATAATATAGTTATATTTATTGGCAGTATCGATATGTACAGCACAAAAAACAGAGCGCTCCCTATATACTTTGAAGGGATAGAATGCTTAGGCAAGAAATGCTTGCAATTGGCAGTTGGGGTTGGAGAAGAAACAGACGAAAATAAGCTATTGGAGTTTATAAAGAATAAGAATTTACCTGTCATGCTAGCAAAAGGTGAAGACGGTATAACAGATATATTTCAATGGATAAAGAAAGTAATCACAAAGAGAGTACAGGAGATAGAGTCAGTATGAAGAACTTTTTAGATAAGAAGATTACTATGGCAGATGTTATGTCATCAACAAAACTTTTTAAGATAAGAGTGGGTAAGCGCATACAGGGAACAATTATTGATGTTTCAGAAGAACGAATATTAGTTGATATTCATTTCCCCAAAGATGGATTTATAGCTAAAAATGAGGTATGTATTGATGCCTATAATCCTGAAAACTTTAAAGAAGGCGATATTTTAGATGTAATTGTTATTCCATCCAATGAAAATAGTAAATATATTAACTTATCTAGTAAGAAGGCTGAAGAATATCTTTTTGAAGAAGCAAAAGTTAAAGAAATTCTTGCTGGAAGTGAATTTGCACTTAGTAAATTTGAAGTAGTTAAGGGCGGGCTTATTGGTAAGATGAGTTCATATACAATATTTGTTCCAGCTAGCGAAATTAGAATTGGTTATGTAAGTGATTTGGGAAAATATAAAGACAAAACACTTAGACTAAGAGCTAAGCCTGAAAGAGAGAAAACAGATAGTGAAGGTAAGCAACGCAGACGTAATGCAAAAAGAATTGTTGCTTCCCAGAAAATTATTCTTGAAGAGGAAGCGAAAAAAGCAGCAAATGACGCAAAGATGTTGGCATTTAAGGCCGCAAGAGCAAAAGCAGAAGCATGGTCAGAATCCGAAGTTAAAAGAAAAAGAGAAGAAGGAGAAAGCATGAGGAATCTAAATACGAGGAGTACAAGTATGGATAGAAGAAATATGTTAGAAGCAGAAAAATCCTTAGACATGACAACAGGAACTTTTTATCGTTTACGTTCGATGAACAGTGAAGAAGAATGTAAAGAAATAATAGAGACCCTAGATTTTAATCTAAAACTTGAGTATTCAGATAAAATTGATGAGGACATCATTTATGCTATTCCTCTAAATGAAGTAAAATCAGTAAAACTGACTTCTAATAAACCTTGGCCAGAAAAAGACAGGAAGGATGAGAGATTCTATAGTTCGATAGGAAATACAAAAATGGTTTTCCCTCTAGAAGAAGGGTGTTTGATATTGGTAGGCAAGTTAGGCTGTTCTTTTAGTACCCCCTTTGGAGGTAGCTTTTATATTCATAGGGCAAATGTTGTGAGTTCTGCAGACTTTGACCAAATGAAAGGTTACCCAGCTAATGTAATATTTAGCAAAAGACCTATCGAAATTAGGCCTATGGAAGAGAATCTAGCAAAACTAATGGAAAGTGATAGATTTGTATTTAATATTGAGCAGTTTGAAGACTTTATGGAAATCTTTGAGTTCTATAAGTCATTGGCTGATGAGTTGAATAATAGTGCTACATATGAAGTGAGGTATTCTCGCAAGCCATACAATTTCATATCTGTAGAAACAAAGAATATATATGGAGAAGATGGAGAACTCTTACCAAGATATGAGGGCATGGAAGAAGTTAAAAATGGTGATGGTCTTATAATAGGATATATTGTAGAACAGCATCTATATGAGTCGATGCCGAACTCTATAGCAGATAATGTTGCCTCAATAATAGATATACATTTTAAATATGATAAGGATAGATATAAGAAGGTCAAGAAAATGAGAGACAATCTCTATCTAAGTGATTATAAGCAAGTAAATAAGAAGAATTGTAGGGAACTCAAGCATTTGACTATTCAGAAGATTAATAAAGATGATGATAGCATAATAATCTCTGCAATTAGCGATAAAGAATATAAGGATAGGTACTTAAACTTATATGATATGGGGCAGAAAATCAAGATAGAATCTATAGAGGATTCCTTGAAATTGATTAATCAAGGAAACACAGGTAATGCGATAGAATTGATTGAGTATTTGATAGGAGATAAGCCTATCCCGCCTAGTACTAATAATATAATAGTTGCGGAACAATATACGAGAGGTCTCAATAAGTCCCAGATAAAAGCATTTCAAACGGCAATAGATGGTTCTCCAATTACTCTTATCAAGGGCCCTCCTGGTACAGGAAAGACTCATGTAATAAATGCTATAACGCAGTATATAACAAAAGAGCTGAAAGAAAAGGTAGTAATATCCTCTCAGACACATGTTGCAATAGATAATGTGCTAGATAAGCTTATGGCAAATAATGATATTATTATTCCAAACAGGATAACAAATAGGAAAAATAAGTATAGCGGGGAGGAGATAGATAAGACTCTTTACAAAACATGGGGAGCGAAGTTTCAGGCGCACAATAAACTGGCTAGAAACAAAGAGTTAGCAAATGCAGTAGAAAAAAATATGCAGAAATTTGCGGGTAAGAAGTGCTTTAAATACTCGAATTCGGTTTCGTTAAGCGATTATTCTGTAATAGGTGCAACTACAACTACTAGTGCCATTGGAGGTAAAAAAGGGAGTGAGTTGTTTGAGGATTACAAATGGCTGATAATTGACGAGGTGTCTAAGTGCCCCATCACTGAGGTATTGAGGTATTTACCATACATTGATAAAATAATTATGGTTGGAGACAACTATCAATTAGCTCCGCTGCTGGAGTTCAAAGATGATGATGTAAAAAACCTTTCTTCATATGATAAAGATAGATTTGAACAATTAAAGAAGGTTTACGAGAGTTCGGTATTTGCAGATACTATGAAGAAGGCTGAAGAAGCAGGCAGACTAGTATTACTTGAGTATAATTATAGGTCTGTTAAGGCGATATTGGAAGCATATAATGTATTCTATGATGGTCAGCTCAAAGGAAAAAGGGAAGAAGTGAACCCAAAAACAATTACAATATCTAAGAATATGGGATGTATATCTACTAAGGATGCTGTATTTGTAGAGGTTAAGGGTGGTTCAGAACAACAAGACGGTCATTCAAAGTATAATATGGAGGAGATTGGAGCAACCGCATCTATTCTTAGGGACTTGATAAAATATACTGATAAGCCTGCGATAGTAACTGTTTCTGCAATATTCCCTTATGCCGCACAGATATCTAGGTTTACAAAGAGGCATAAAGACTTAATCAATCAGGCAAGAAAGACTTTTAAGACTTTTGATGTAGATACGGTGGATGCATTTCAGGGCAAAGAAAGCGATATAGTACTAGTAAATACAGTAGTAACATCGAGTACTGGCAATTTCCTAAAGGATTTCAGAAGAATAAATGTTTCGATGTCTAGAGCAAAAGATAAGCTAATTATCTTTGGGAATTCTATTGTTCTATCAAAAATAGAGATGAAAATAGAAGGTGGAGAGAAAAAAACCTATTTCAAGCAAATCATTGAGGATATCAAGAGAGCCGGGGCAATGATTGAGTATAACAAAGGAAAACAAGTACAAGGAGGAGTGAGCTATGAAGATAAACGCACAAGTAAAATTAAACTTAGATAAATTAAAGAATACAATTACGCTAGTATACAATACATACGAGAAAGCAACATATGACCAATACCTTATTGCAAGTATGGTGGTAAATAGTGCTAATAGCAAAAATAATGTGGGAGAGTATATCGATGACCTAACAGGAAATGGCAGTTTGAATGCACATTTTAAGAAACTGTTTGAAGAGATTAGAGCATTAAGTCAGTATGACTTGAATAAGATTTTAGCTAATTCCGACTATCCTATTGAGAAACATGAGTCTGTAAAATATGTCTATTACCCTGATCTTAATATCTCACTTATGGGTCAGAAGGTTTACGATGGTGATATAGGTGAGGATAAAAACTTTCATAGAACATTGGTGATTGATGGCGATTTTTTGCGGAGTGCGCTTGCTTCTAAAGCTGTCAAAGACACTGCTGATATGTATGCCGTGCTGTTTGCAGATGATGATATTAGTATCAAAATATGCAAGCAGAGTAAAGTCGTAACAGAAGAGTTCTTCAGGAAAATTGTTGTCCAAGGTATATCTTCAATAGCCGCACAATATAAAGGTGAAATAAAAGAGAATATTGAAGGGGATGGTTGGAGTTTGCTCAATAAGTCCAAGCTTAGTAATATAAGTGATGCGGTTAACTTTTACTATGAGGTAGGTAATCATTATCTAATTACTAATACCTCTGTTAGTAAGACAATCATATGTCAGTGCTATGGATTATACTTCTATAAAGAATTTCAATACAAATATAATCGGGCGAATAAGGATATTTGTGAAAAAGTTATAAACACCATGCTTGCTAGTGGAAAACTATTAGGTTTTAAGAAAAGTAAGCTTGGAGTTGTTCTAGAAAATGTTTCACCAGAGACAGCACAAAAAGCAATAAACTATATTCTTGAGAGACAGGATAATCAGGAGATGTGCGGGATTGGTATCGGGCTTATTAATAAGGGGCTGCATATAGGTTGGAGTAAGCGTTCATTATTTAGCTTTAAGAAAGCGTCTAATTCACCTAAGAATTTGAGTGTGCTTTACAAAATATCACGGGAATTGGGGTTGGAATTCGATATTAATGAACTTCTTTTGATACACAAGAATGATAATACGATCCTAATAGGAGCGGACATAAAGAGCGTACATGAGTATTTTAGTCAGTTTAGAGAAAGCAAGAAAGCGATACAAACTATTATCGGAGAGGTTTTTGGTTCGGGAACTAGAGATAGGGAAAAAGAACTAGAAAGTGATAAGGATACCAAAGAGTTTAGAAAACTGATGAATGATGTAGCTCATTCTAAGGTGAAGTTGGATAAACTGTCACTAGATGATATTAGAAAGAGACTTGATAAAGCAGTAAGACTTAAGGAACTGAATGGATTAATCTTAGAAAAACTGCAAGAAAAGGAACAGGACGCATAGAGGGATACTTTCTCTCTATGTAGTAAACCCCATTATATGGTGGTTAAGGGCAATATTTTTTAGTACTCATAAACTCACATAGAAAAATAAATGCAAGATGAATTCATCTCCGATATACTATAAGTACAATAAATATTCGGAGGAAATAAAAATGGATAAATTCTATGAAGTAATAGCAAAATGTGGGCATGTGGGTAGAGATAAGTATGTAGAGCAGAGTTTCTATGTAAGAGCAAGTACTAGAAAAGAAGCAGCATCTAAGATTAAAAATATAGGTAGGGTAAAGAAACATCACAAGGATAGGATTATAGATGTCACCATGATAGACTATTACGAATACAGAAGAGGTTTTGATAGAAATAATAAAGACCCCTACTTAACTTGCCATTCTGTACAAGAGCAAAGAGACCATCTATCTGAGATAGCATACAAGATTAAGTCAGAACCAGTTAAGCAGTCTTATGCCAAGTCAGAATCATCAAGAAAAGATATATTCTGTAACAATCGCAAATTAAAAAATCCAAGAAAATACTATCGTAATTACTATAATGATATTGATTGTTCTTCTTATGAAAGTATGGTGTCCTAATGAATAATCGTATTAATGTAATCAATTATCATCTTACAAAAAAGTGCAATTATAACTGCAAGGCTTGTTTTGCAAGCAAGCAGGGAGAAGATTTAGAGTATACAAAGGTATGCAAGGTCTGTGATAGAATTCAAGAGTTTTTTAAAGATAACAAGGTTGATAGCGGGCGAGTGAACTTTGCGGGTGGAGAACCTATGATGTGCCCATTCTTAATAGATGTTATCAAGCATTGCGCCTCAATTGGACTGAAGACTTCTATCATAACAAATGGTTATCTGTTGACACCTGACAAAATTTGTGAGCTAGCAGATGTGGGTGTAGAGATGATAGGAATTAGTGTAGACTCCATAAAAGAGGAAGTTAATAGGAATCTGGGCAGGTGTCTAAGAAATAATAAGACATTGAGTCATGAAAGATTGCAAGAGAATTGCACAGCTATCAAAAAGCATGGTCTGAAGCTCAAGATAAACTCTTGTATAACAAAGCAAAATTGTAATGAAGACCTCTATCCCTTACTGGATACAATTCAATATGATCGATTTAAGATACTTAGAGCATTTACTGTTGAAGGGCACAATGACCATACGATAGAAACTGCTAGCACAGAGGAATTTGTGACATTCTGTAATCGACACGCAAGATATAACCCTGTTATAGAAGGTGATAATGATATGGAAAATAGTTATATCATTCTCGACCAGGTGGGCAACCTTATTTCAAATGAAAACAACAAAAACACCATTATCGGCAACTGTTTGGATAATCCAATTCAAGCCCTTTTCTCCAAGATAGCATTCAATACAACAAGCTATGACAAAAGATATAAATAATAACAAGGCGTTAAAGTAATTATGGTAAAGTCAAAACAATCTAATAATGCTCGTTCTAATGTAACGACTCTAAATAATTCATAAAATATAAGATAGCATAGAAAAAGAAGTTCTAAAATTTTGGTCATTTTAATTTACAATTTATATTATGAAGAAATATTGTATAAAACTATTGACAAGCCCATAAAAGTATGTTAATATATTTATATCGTTACATATAGTAACATAAAAGGAGATTAGGCAAATGAGGTTATTTGATGAAAGTTTATTGGGGAGAACCCTAGACTATATCAAAGAATATCAGTTGCGAGAGGGGAAGTCTCCTTCGTATAGAAACATAATGTGTAACGTGTCAGGTTATGGAAACTTAACTAAGGTACAGCGATATATAGCAGTACTACATAATCGCGGATTAATAAATAAAGAAAGTAGCGTTGGCATAACAATACCGAAGAAACTTATGGCAGGTAAAACAGATATAGTAAGTCTTGTCGGAGAAGTAGCTTGTGGTACTCCCATCCTTGCAGTCGAGAATATTGAAGGTAGTTATTTATTGCCAGTATCATTGTTCGGTGAAGGCGAGAAATTTCTTTTAAGGGCCAAAGGCGATAGTATGGTCAACAAAGGAATAGAGAATGGAGATTTGCTCGTGGTACATAGACAAAGTTGTGCTGATAATGGACAGATTGTAGTTGCTTTAATAGATGATGTAGCGACTGTAAAGACTTTTGAGAAAAGGAGTAACAGAATAGTATTACACCCTGAAAATGATGAGATAGATGATAATGGCAATAGGGCATATCAAGATATAGACGTCTCTACCTGTCAAATACTAGGAATTGTTACTAATAGTATAAAAGAATATTAATAAGAAGGAAAGTGATATGCATATGAGTGATAATAAACCTTTGAGGTTTCTTATATGCTGAAAGGAAAGGATAATAAAGACTATATATCTTCAAGTGTAAGATGAGAATAAAAAAATAGAATATACCTATTAAGTAGCAAAAAAACGCATATATTGCAGTGGACCGCAGCAGGGAAGATCATAAGACTAACGCACGGATATATGTAAGTTGTGTAGAAACAGAAGTTATTGTGAAAACGAAGCTATCCACGCCTCACAAAATCTACAATTGGAAGATGTATACAAAAATTTTATATACTACTAAGTAGTAAAACGCATATATTGCAGTGGACCGCAGCAGGGAAGATCATAAGTCTAACGCACGGATATATGTAAGTTGTGTAGAAACAGAAGTTATCGTGAAAACGAAACTATCCACGCCTCACAAAAGTAATACCTAAGCGGGTACTTTTGTGAGAAGAAAAAAATACAAAAAAGCACCTGATTAGAGTACTGAAACTCAAGTTGGGTGCTTTTATTATATAAAAATATCCAACAAAGAACTAGAACAGAGAATAAAAAGGAGGAATTATGAAAGAAGATAAATTTATGAAGATAAAAGAGATCGTTTCGATGGAAGAATTGTTATCACACTATAATATAGAAGTGAATAATAGCGGGAAGGCGTTATGCCCCTTCCATAACGAGAAAACCCCATCCTTTAGTATTAAGGAGAATAGGTTCAAATGTTTTGGTTGTTCGGCTAGTGGGGATGTAATAGACTTTGTCTGTAGGTACCAAAAGCTAACAAAACTTGAAGCATTAGATATACTACATGATATAGCGGGAATGCCCAGAGAGCGATTTGCAGAAAAATCAAAGAAAAAGAACATATCAATAGAAGATTATCTAAAGCGATGTATATCTGAAGTACATAATACGGACTACTTTAAGAAAAGGGGTTTAGATAGCGGGGCCGTACAAAAATACTATCTTGGTTACGATAGCAATAAGCAGATGGCAATATTCCCATATAGTAGCGATTTAACATACTATCAAGGGAGAAGTGTGACAACAAAGAGGTTCTACAAACCTAAGGCACTGATAGCGGGCAGAGAACCGTTATACAACGAGAAAGCTCTCTATAATAAAGAACAAACACCTGTTTTTGTTGTAGAAAGCCCGCTATGCTCTTTAAGCATAATGCAAGGAGGAGGAAAGCATTCAATTAGTCTTTGCGGAACAGGTATAAACAAGATAAGAGTTATACTAAAAGATAGCGGGGAGATTGCTCCTTTGATAATTGCTCTTGATAATGATGAAGCAGGTAAAGCTGCTACTAGGGAGCTTACACAACTACTTAATCAGAATAAGGTCAAGTATATTACTTTCAATATAGCGGGCAAGTATAAAGACCCTAATGAACTCTTAATACATAACCCAGATCAACTGAAGAAGAATATAGGCAGCGCTATCAGAAAGATAAGCAAAACATATACAAACCAATATGAGAGTGCAGAGGATTTCCAAGTACTTGAAGCCAAACCTGTAACATGGATAGTAAAAGACCTATTACCTGTTGGGCTTGCAATACTATGTGCTCCAGCTAAGAGTGGTAAGAGTTGGATGATGTTGCAACTAGGTTTTTGTGTGGCAAAGGGGGAAGACTTTCTAGGACATAAGACAGTTCAAAGTGAAGGGATGTATTATGCTCTTGAAGATAGTAGAGGGCGGATAAAAGATAGGATAAACAAGATTCTAGAATACAAGAGGGCTCCCAAGGCATTGAAGATATCTTTAACGGCAGAAGATATGGATGGGAACTTCATCTGTGAATTACAAAGACTATTGCAACTACACCCTCAAATAAAACTTATTATAGTTGATACACTACAAAAGATACGAGGAAGGGTAGCTAAGAGTGAAACCGCATATACATCTGATTATAGAGAGATGGGGGTAATAAAGAAATTTGCTGATGAGAACAATGTTTGTATCTTACTTATACACCATCTACGAAAGAAGATAGATAGCGATGTATTTAACATGATATCCGGAAGTAATGGTTTAATGGGTGCCTGTGATACCGTTATGATTATAAGTAGAAAAAATAGAATAGATGAACATGCAATACTTTCAGTA
>CAZKXV010000025.1:0-12820 GCA_964556835.1 uncultured Clostridia bacterium | reverse complement strand
AGGGATTGCAAGAGAGACAGTTAAGAGAATTGGTTATGATAGTTCGGAAAAAGGGTTTGACTACAAGACTTGTGCAGTGCTAGTTTCTATCGATGAACAATCCGCTGATATTTCTTGTGGTGTGAGCCGTGCAGAAGAGAATAGAATAGAAGGCAGTGAAGATAGTTATAATCTCATCGGTGCAGGTGACCAAGGAATGATGTTTGGTTATGCCTGTGATGAAACTGCTTCATTAATGCCAATGCCGATTATGCTAGCTCATTCATTGACGGAAAGATTAGCAGAAGTTAGAAAGAATAATCAACTAGATTATCTTTGTCCGGATGGCAAGGCTCAAGTGACAGTTGAATATGATGAGAAGGGTAACCCAGTAAGGATAGATGCAATTGTTGTGTCTACTCAACACTTGGAAAGTGTGGGTTATGAAGATTTAGTCGCTGATATTAAGGAAATGGTAATTAAGCCTGTTATCCCGAATTATCTAATAGACAAGGATACCAAAATATATATAAACCCAACTGGCAGATTTGTCAAAGGTGGTCCATACGCAGATAGTGGTCTTACTGGAAGAAAGATTATAGTAGATACATATGGTGGATATGCTCCTCATGGTGGTGGTGCATTTAGCGGAAAAGATTGTACAAAAGTTGACCGTAGTGCGACTTATATGGCAAGATATGTATGCAAGAATGTCGTTGCTTCGGGATTAGCTTCAAAGTGTCAATTAGCTTTATCTTATGCTATTGGTAGAGCACATCCTGTTTCAATAGATATAACAACTTTTGGTACAGGCAAGATATCTGATGAGAAATTATCGCTAGCAGTTGGAAAAGTTTTTGATTTCCGCCCACAAGCTATAATCGACAAGTTGAATCTTAGAACCCCTCAATTTGCTATGTCAGCAAGTTATGGACATTTTGGAAGAGATATGTTCACTTGGGAAAAGACTGATATGGTCGATAATCTATTAGCAGTAACTAAGGGTTGACTGATTAATATTTGTTAATTATTTAGCTAAGACTATCCTTATATATATAGGTAGCTTAGCTAAATGTATATTTTGGAATAAATACACAAGTGTATTAGGGATGGTGAAATGGAGTTTGTAGGAACTATAGAAAGAATAGTATTTAGAAATTCAGATAATGGTTATTCTGTTGTTACTCTCAGCGTGGACGGTAGATTAGAGACTGCTGTTGGGGTATTTCCTAGTGTTTCAGAGGGAGAAGAAGTTGTAATCAATGGCAAGAAAATTATCAATACAAAGTTTGGCGAGCAAATAAAAGTAGAGTCTATTATTACTAAACCGCCAAGCACACCAGATAGCATTGTAAGATACCTTTCTAGTGATTTATTTAAGGGGGTAGGAGAGGTAACCGCTCAAAGAATAGTAGAGAAATTCGGAACTTATACATTTGAAATTATTAAAGATAAACCACTTGAATTAGCTAAGGTAAAAGGTGTTACATTAGTTAAAGCTTATCAAATTCAAGAGAAATATGAAGAATTGCAAGTAATGCAAAGGACAATAATGTTCTTACAAGATTATGATATTACACTCAACCTTGCGATGAAAATATATGAATGTTATGGTGCTGCGACAGAACAAATTATCCGTACTAATCCTTATAGAATGGTACATGATATAAGTAGAGTTGGATTTGCTACAGCTGACAAAATTGCCATTAGAATGGGGCTTGATATTGATAATCCTGCGAGAGTAAGTGCAGGAATATGCCATATTTTGGAAACACAAGCAAACCAGAAAGGAAATACTTTTCACTTTAGAGAAAGAGTTTTGAATATGTGTCTAACATTATTATCCTATGATGAAATGGGAGTATCTCTTATTAATGTTGGGCTGGATGATATGATTTCAACGGGAAGACTTATAAGGTTCAAAGTAGATAATGAAGAAGCTATAATGCTGAAGCATTTATATGACCTTGAGCATTCTATAGCCGATAGATTATGCCAAATTGATGCTGAATATGATAACATATATGATTCCTTGAGTGCCGATATATCTGATTTCGAAAAACTAAATAGTATAACATTTCATCAAAGTCAAAAAGATGCTATCAAATCTGCCGTACTAAATGGCGTATCTGTGATTACAGGTGGTCCAGGTACTGGCAAAACTACTATAATAAAATGTATTATTGAAATAATAAGTGCAAGAAGTCAGAAAATAGCTCTTTGTGCCCCTACAGGCAGAGCGTCAAAGAGGCTTTTCCAAGCTACTGGCAATAATGCTTCTACCATACATAGGCTTTTGGGTCTTGATTTTATGGATGGACAAAGAAAATTCAAGTTTGATGCGGAAAATGTTTTGGATTACAATACTATTATAGTTGATGAAGTTAGTATGGTGGATGAATATATTTTCAGTGCATTAATTAGTGCTATTAGAAATGGAGCTTCTTTAATATTAGTAGGAGATAAGGACCAATTGCCATCAGTTGGTGTGGGAAATATACTGTCTGATATTATTGCAAGTGGAAGATTTCAAGTTTTGGAGCTAACTGAGATATTTAGACAAGGGAATGAAAGCAATATAATTTCAAATGCTCATAGAATTAATAATGGTTTAATGCCTATTCTAGAGAATACGCCTAATACAGATTTCTTCTTTATTGAAAGCGAGTCTGCGCAGAAAACTGTGGATATTATACTCTCTTTAGTTACGGATAGATTACCTAAGTTTCTTAATGTAGAGAAAGGTGGTGCTGATATTCAAGTCCTATGTCCTATGAAAAAAGGATTTGTTGGAGTAGATAATTTGAACACATCCATACAAGATAGTATAAACCCTGGCGGTGCTTCTATATTCAATATTAAGAATGTATATAGAGAAGGAGACAAAGTAATACACTTGAAAAATAATTACCTTCTTGAATGGACAAAGTCGGACGGGGATAGTGGCTCGGGAATTTTCAATGGCGATATAGGTATTGTGCATAGCGTGAATATGATAGATAAGACTATAACTGTCTTGTACGATGATGAAAAGTATGTGAATTATAATAGCGAAAGTATGAGTGAAATTTCTCTTGCCTATGCTATCACTATACACAAATCGCAAGGTTCGGAATTTGATGCAGTAATAATTGTGATGTCTTCAGCTAACAGAATTATGTTGAATAGGAATTTATTCTACACTGCTGTAACTAGAGCAAAGAAGCTAGTTATTTTAGTTGGCGATGTTTCTTCTATAGGGTATTCAGTCAAGAATAATAGTATTGAGCGTAGGCTGACAATGCTTAAAGAATACTTAAATGGGCAAAATGCTTGAGTTAAAGATATTAGGAAAGAAGATTGTGGACAGAATCTATGAGGATAGATTTAGTTGTATGGTATGTCACAATGAATTAGTTGAGACTAATAGATACGGACTCTGCAAAGATTGTTTAGAAGAAATTGCATTTATAAAAAATAATAAGGTTTGTAGCAAATGCGGTAAACCGATAGACAATGAATCCGATTATTGCTTGACTTGTCAGAACAATGATAGATATTTCAATCGTAATACTTCGCCACTAGCTTATAAAGGTAAGGTAATTGATTTAATTATAAATTATAAATATAAATATAGGCGATACTTAGGTAAATATCTGGCAACATTTATGATAGACCAGTATATAGACGCTAGATATGATGCGGATATTATAGTACCTATTCCAAGTACGACTTTGACCGCTAAAAAAAGAGGTTTCGACCATATAATTGAGCTATCTGAAATAATGAGCGAAAGGCTCAAAATACCAGTGGCTAGTGATGTTATTATCAAAGTTAAAGAAACGGAAAGGCAAGCATTGTTAGGTGGAAAAGCTCGGCAAGAGAATGTACTAGGCGCATATAAATTGTGTGGTGATATAAGAGATAAGAAAGTCCTTCTAATAGATGATATACTAACAACAGGAGCAACGCTATCGGAAGTTAGTCGGACTTTGCTGAAAGGAAAACCAAGAAATATTGAGGGGTTAACCCTTGCAAATGCTGAATATAAATTATATTTAGCTTGAAGTATTTGCATAATGGTCATAATGAGTGTAATATATGATAGAGGTATAATATGGGAATTATAAAAAAATTATTTAAGTCAGATAACGATAGAGCTTTGTTGAAATTGCAGAAAGTTGCAGATGAAATTCTTGCTCTTGAGGAAAAATATCAACAGTTAACTGATAAAGAATTAAAGGCTTGTACAGATATATTCAAGGCAAGGCTTTCGGAAGGGGAGACGCTTGAGGATTTGCTACCTGATGCTTTTGCGAGTATTAGAGAGGCAAGCGCTAGAGTTCTTGAAATGAAGCATTTTCCTATTCAAATTGTGGGCGGTATTGCTTTACACGAGGGTAGAATTGCAGAAATGCGTACTGGTGAAGGAAAAACGCTTGTAGCAACTCTACCTGCTTATTTGAATGCCTTAACTGGAAAAGGCGTTCATGTAGTTACTGTGAATGATTATTTGGCAAGTCGTGATGCGGCTTGGATGGGAAAGGTTTATATGTTTATGGGGCTTTCTGTTGGAATTGCAGTTTCCGGTATGACAGGTCCACAAAAGAGAGAGGCATTCCATTCTGATATAACATACTGTACTAATACCGAACTCGGTTTCGATTATTTGCGTGATAATATGGCAGTAAGAAAAGAGGATAAAGTACAAAGAGAATTGAATTATGCTATCCTTGATGAGGTTGATAGTATATTGATAGATGAAGCGAGAACCCCTCTAATTATATCTGGTCGTGGAACAAAATCTAGTGATATTTATATAGTAGCTAATCGTTTTGCTCGTTCTCTTACTATAGAAGAAGATTTCGTTATAGATGATAAAGAGAAAGCAGTTAGGCTTAACGAAAGCGGTATTGAGAAAGCTGAGAAATTCTTCAAGTTGGAGAACCTATCTGATATAGAAAATACAGAAATTAACCATCATATAAATATTGCACTAAAAGCCAATCATATTATGAAACGTGATGGGGATTACTTGATTAATGATGGAGAAGTAATGATTATAGACCAATACACAGGTCGACTTATGATAGGTCGCCGTTACAGTAATGGGCTACATCAAGCTATTGAGGCAAAAGAGCGTGTCAAGATAAAAGATGAGAATAAGACTTATGCAACTATCACTTATCAGAATTTCTTCAGAAACTATGAAAGATTATCGGGTATGACAGGTACTGCAATGACAGAGAGAGAAGAGTTCCGAAATACTTATGGTATAGATGTTATAGAAATTCCTACTAATAAACCTTGCCAAAGAAATGATGAAAATGACCAACTTTATAAGACAGAAGATGGTAAGATAAAGGCAATAATCAAAGATATACAAGAGAGAAATAAGAAAGGACAACCTGTTCTAGTTGGTACAGTTACAGTAGAAAAATCGGAAGCATTATCTCTAGAGCTTAAGAGATTACGTATTAAACATAATGTATTAAATGCAAAAAACCATGCGAAAGAGGCAGAAATTATATCTCAAGCGGGCAAGAAAGCTGCTGTTACTATCGCTACAAATATGGCAGGACGTGGTACAGATATTATGTTAGGCGGTAATCCTGATCATATGGCGAGAAAGAAATTATCTAATCTAGGATATCCGGATAATATTATAAGCTATGCGACTTCTCATATAACTACTGAGGACAATGAAATACTTAAGGCTAGAGAAGAGTATGACAAATATTTAAAGATTTTCAGAGATGATATAGCGAGCGAGAAAGAAGAAGTAATAACACTTGGCGGTCTTAGAATAATCGGTACTGAAAGGCACGATAGCAGAAGAATTGACAACCAATTGCGTGGTCGTAGCGGTAGGCAAGGTGACCCGGGTTCAAGTATTTTTTATATCTCAATGGATGATACAATTGCAAGGGTGTTTGGTGGTGATAGGTTAAGATCATTACTTGATATGTTGAACATTGAAGATGATATGGCTATAAGTAATAAGATTATCACAAAACAGATTGAAAGAGCACAAAGCAACGCAGAAGGTAGAAACTATTCTATTAGAAAGAATGTCCTAAGCTATGATGATGTATTGAATAAGCAGAGAGAAAACATATATATAGAACGTGAAAAAATTCTTCAAGGTCAAGATGTACATGATGAAGTTGTTAAGATGATTCCTGACCTCGCACAACCTATTATTGAAGAATTTGCTGATTATGCTGTTGATTATTATACCTGGGATTATGAGTTATTCAATACTGAATTAGAGAAGTATTTGTTACCTGTAGGAACAAACTTTATGACTTCTGAGTTAGCTTCTTGTTATGATGTATACAAATTGCTTGAAGCAGTTACTCAGAAAGCAGAGGAATGTTACAAACAGAAGATTGAAGAATATCAAGAACAAGGCATCAATTTCTCTGAAGTTGAAAGAGTTATTATGCTAAAGACTGTTGATAAGCATTGGATAGACCATATCGACCAAATGGATTTTCTTAGAAAAGGTATCGGACTTCGGGCATATGGACAGCGTGACCCAGTAAGTGCTTTTAAGCAAGAAGGTTTCGAGATGTTCGATAATATGGTTGAAAGAATTAGACGTGAAGTGGTAGGCTATCTTATGAAAGCCGTAATTACAAAGAACGCACCACCTAAGGCAGAATCCAACTTATCAAAGATATCAAGCGATGGAAAGAATGCACCCGTAAGTTCCAAAGAAAAAATAGGTAGAAATTCACCTTGTCCTTGTGGAAGTGGTAAGAAATATAAGAACTGTTGTTTAGGCAAAGAAGAATAGATTGAAAAGTAATAAATATAATACAAAATATAAGCATATAGGTAAGGATAATATAGTATGTTAATTGAGATAGCAAGAGAGCGAATAGCTAGTATAAGAAAGGCATTAGGTGAGGCTAGAGAAGCTATGGATATGGATATGTTGATTAGTGAACTGGGCGAACTGAAATTGGAGCAAAACTCGGAAGGCTTCTGGAATGATATGAATAAAGTCCAGAAGATTAATAAGCAGGCGAAATTGCTTTCGGTAAAGATTAATATGTATGATGGCTTGTATAACACCTTAGAGGATTCAGAAATAATGCTTGATTTGATAGTTGAACAAGAGGCGCATAGTGAGCTTATTGGACTTGAGAAAGAGATTGTTTTGTTAGAAAAAAAAGTAGAAGAGTTTCGCATAGCTGCACTTCTCAAAGGTCAGTATGACGGGCTTAATGCCATATTAACTCTCAATGCGGGAGCTGGCGGAACAGAGGCTCAAGATTGGGTGTCTATGCTTTTTCGTATGTACACCAAATATGTAGATAAAGCAGGCTATACGATGAAAGTGCTTGATATGTTAGATGGTGATGAGGCAGGAATAAAAAGTATTTCTTTTCAAGTAAGTGGCGATTATGCTTATGGTTATCTAAAAGCGGAAAAAGGTGTACACAGACTAGTTAGAATTTCACCATTTGACTCTAATAAAAGAAGACATACTTCATTTGCAGCACTGGATGTTATGCCAGAGATAATAGATAATTCTGCTATAGAAATTAATAGTGAAGACTTGCGGGTCGATACTTATAGAAGTAGTGGTAAGGGTGGTCAACACGTTAATAAAACGGATTCTGCTGTGCGATTGACACATCTGCCTACAGGCCTAGTTACTCAATGTCAAAGTGAAAGAAGTCAAGGGCAGAATAAAGATACTGCTATGAGAATGCTTATAAGCAAATTAAGTGATTTGAAAGAGCAAGAAAGACTTGCTACTGCAAAAGAAATTCAAGGTGATATAAAGCATATAGAATGGGGTTCTCAGATACGTTCATATGTATTTTGTCCTTATACTTTGGTCAAAGACCATAGAACTGGATTTGAAACTGGTAATATCCAAGCTGTTATGGATGGCGATATTGATGGATTTATTATTGATTATTTGAAGAAAGCATAGATTTATGAAAATTAACGAAGAAAGCATTATACTAGGTATAGAAAGTTCTTGTGATGAGACTGCTGTTGCCGTGCTGAAAGGTAGGCAGATACTATCCAATATTATTTCTTCGCAAATAGAGATTCATAAGAGATATGGTGGGGTTGTTCCTGAAATTGCAAGCAGAAATCATACTATGGCTATACCTAATGTAGTTAAAAAAGCTGTATCAGATGCAGGAATTACCTTAGCTGATATTGATGCTATTGCGGTGACTTATGGAGCAGGGCTTCTTGGTGCTTTGTTGGTCGGGGTGAGTTATGCGAAAGCATTAAGCTATGCCTTAGGAATACCACTTATAGCCGTAAATCATATTGTTGGTCATATTGCAGCAAATTATATTACTCATAAAGAGCTAGAGCCTCCTTTTATGTGTGCACTTGCAAGTGGCGGTCATACTGCTATCATTAAGGTGAATGATTATAATACTTTCAAGGTCTTGGGTACTACTCTTGATGATGCGATAGGTGAGGCATTTGATAAAGTTGGAAGATTGCTTGGACTTAGTTACCCCGGTGGAGCGAAGATAGATAAATTAGCGAAAAAGGGTAAGGTCAATATTGAATTCCCCCGTTCATATAGAAACGAAAAGCATTATAATTTCTCTTATAGCGGTATTAAGACGGCGGTTATGAATTATATTAATAAAAGTAAACAGAGTGGCAAAGAATATAATCCTGCTGATGTGGCGTGTTCTTTCCAATCGGTTGCAGTATCAATGTTAGTAGATAACGCAGTTCGGGCAGCCAAAGAGTATAATATAGATAAGATTGTAATAGCTGGTGGAGTAGGTGCAAATAGCGAACTGAGAGCACAGATGACGGCTAAGGCAGAAGGTTCGGGAATCAAGGTATATTATCCCTCTCTTGAGCTATGCACCGATAATGGTGCAATGATTGCTTGTGCAGGCTATTACATGGCTGTGCAGGGCAATGGTATAGTGGGGCTTGACCTTGATGCAAATGCAAGTTTGCGTTTGTCAGACTTATAGTATTTAATCAATAAATATTAAAGGTAAGGATAATGTGAAACCGTATCTAGTGCTTATTTGACAGTTATTTGAGTAAAATTTAGGATATTATCATATACATAACAATTATTTTGACTTTTTTGCGAGTTTTTTCTATATTTGTTGGTGAAATATTTGACTATTAGCTAATAACTTGTTAATATATTAAAGCTTGCATTATAGCAAGTAATCTTTTACCTATGCTCTGAGCATTCAAAAAGGTAGGATAATGGATATAACTAATATGTTAAACTCTTTCGATAGAATTGTTGGCAAAAAACAAGTCTTGAGGAAGATGTCCCCAGAGACTTTTCGGTGTGTTATAGTCGCTGAGGACGCAGATATTTTCATAAAGAATGAAGTCGTGGCTCTAGCAGAGTTATGTGGCGTTGAGGTCATTTTTTTTCCCACAATGGAGAAACTTGGTGAGCTGTGCGGTATTGATGTCAAAGCTACAGTCGTTGGTCTTATGAAATAAATGTCAGTTCTTATGGGTTGTTTGAACTGTCGCTAATAAAATAGGAGGTGCATTTTATGCCCACAATTAACCAATTAATTAAGTATGGCAGAGCCAAGGTTGAATATAAGGATAAGAGTCCTATCTTACAGAAATGCCCACAGAAACGTGGCGTTTGTCTTAGTGTTACTACTACTTCTCCTAAAAAACCTAATTCTGCTCTAAGAAAAATTGCTAGAGTACGTCTTATTAATGGTCTAGAAGGTCTTGTTTATATTCCTGGTATTGGTCATAACCTTCAAGAGCATAGCGTGGTTCTTATTCGTGGCGGTAGAGTCAAAGACTTACCTGGCGTTAGATACCATATAGTTCGTGGAACCCTTGATACTGCTGGTGTTGCTGATAGAAGGCAAGCTAGATCCAAATATGGCGCTAAACGCCCTAAGAAATAATTAGAGAAGGAGACATTTATTATGCCAAGAAGAAGTGGAGTTCCAAAACGTGATGTACTACCTGATCCAATTTATGGTAGCAAAGTAGTAACTAAACTTGTCAATCAAATTATGTTAGATGGCAAGAAAGGTATTGCTCAAAGTATCGTTTATGGTGCGTTTGATTTTATCAAAGAAAAGACTGGTAATGAACCTATAGAAGTGTTCAATACTGCAATAGACAACATTAAGCCTGTACTAGAAGTTAAGGCTAGAAGAGTTGGTGGGTCTACTTATCAAGTGCCTATCGAAATAAGAGAAGAGAGAAGGCAGACTTTAGGAATTAGATGGCTTGTTACTTTTACTAGAAAACGTAGTGAAAAAACAATGGACAAGAGACTAGCCGGTGAAATTCTTGATGCTTTCAAGAATAGCGGTAACTCCGTAAAGAAGAAAGAAGATACACATCGTATGGCCGAAGCTAACAAGGCTTTTGCACATTTTAGGTGGTAAATTTAAATTAAATTTCTTTCCTGTGTTCTGCTTAATAAGGTGATATTATATGGCTAACAAAGATTTTCAAAATATAAGAAATATTGGCATTATGGCACACATTGACGCAGGTAAAACAACTGTTTCTGAGCGTGTTCTGTTTTTTACTGGTAAAAGTCACAGAATGGGCGAAGTTCATGAAGGTTCTGCCATTATGGACTGGAGGCCACAAGAACAAGAGCGGGGTATAACAATTACCTCCGCTGCAACCACTGTTGATTGGGCAGGGCATATTATCAATTTGATAGATACGCCCGGTCACGTTGATTTTTTTGTTGAGGTTGAGAGAAGCTTACGTGTTTTAGACGGTGCTGTTGCAGTTTTCTGTGCAAAAGGCGGTGTAGAACCTCAATCCGAGACAGTATGGCGTCAAGCAAACAAGTATAAAGTTCCAAGAATTGCATTTGTAAACAAAATGGATATTATGGGTGCTGATTTTGCTCGGGTTATTGATATGATGAAAGCTAGGCTCAAAGCTAATGCTGTTGCTGTTCAATATCCTATTGGTACTGAATCAGAGTTCAAGGGAATTATAGACTTAGTGGAGATGAAAGCAATTTTCTATAATGACGAATTAGGTGAAGAAATGAGTATCATGGAGATACCGCCTGAATACGTTGATATTTCTGCTGAGTATCATGACAAATTGCTTGAAGCTTTATCCGATTTCAATGAAGACATTATGGAGAAATACCTTAGTGGCGAGGCTGTTGATGTAGCAACTATCAAAAAGACATTAAGAAAGGCTACTTGCAAGCTAACAATTACCCCAGTTTTCTGTGGTTCTGCTTATCGTAATAAAGGCGTTCAATTAATGTTAAATGGTGTTATTGATTACCTACCATCACCATTAGATGTTCCGCCAATTGTGGGTGTTCACCCTAGAACGGAAAAAGCACTTACTAGAAAGTGTAGTGAAGATGAGCCGTTCAGTGGTCTTGTTTTTAAGATAGATAGAGACCCATTTGTAGGAAAACTTGCTTATGTAAGAATATACAGTGGCGAACTTAAAGTTGGCGATAATGTGTTTGTTTCTTCGAAAGGAGCGAGCGTTAGAATAGCTAAGCTTCTTCGTATGCATTCAAATAAAAGAACAGAATTGACATCAGTATATGCTGGAGATATAATAGGCATTGTAGGATTAAAAGAGGCTACAACAGGCGATACTATATGTGATGGAAAGCATCTAATTACTTTAGAGAATATTGATTTTCCTGATCCTGTAATTCGCAGAGCTATCGAACCAAAAACTAAAGCCAGTCAAGAGAAATTAGGGCTTGCTCTTAAAGCAATTGGTGAAGAAGACCCTACTTTTAAGACATATACCGATAAGGAAACAGGACAAACTATCATTGCAGGTATGGGTGAACTTCACCTAGATATTATGATTGATAGGCTTATTCGTGAATTCAAGGTTGAGGCGAACTTAGGTACTCCTCAAGTAGCCTATAGAGAATCTATCACTAAGGCTGTAACTAGTGTTGGTAAGTTTGTAAGACAATCAGGCGGGCATGGGCAATATGGTCATTGCGTGATTGAATTATCTCCAAAAGCACATGGTGAAGGTGTAGAAATTGTCGACAAAATTGTCGGTGGTGCTATCCCGAAAGAATTTATCCCGGCTGTAAAAGCGGGCATCCTAGATGCTTCATTGGGTGGAGTGCTGGCTGGTTACGAATTGGTAGACTTTAAAGCGGTTATCGTTGATGGTACTTTCCATACCGTGGATTCAAGCGAAATGGCATTTAAGATGGCAGGGTCTATTGCTTTCAAGGAAGGTGCGAAGCAAGCGGGTGCAATACTACTTGAGCCTATTATGAAAGTTGAAGTATTTACACCTGAAGATTATCTAGGTAATGTTACAGGATATATCAGTAGCAATAGAGGCGCACTAAAGGGAATAGAAATAGGAGACAGTATACAACGTATAGAGGCAGAGGTTCCTCTCTCAAATATGTTCGGCTATACAACTAAATTGCGTACTCAAACACAAGGCAGAGCTACTTATGTTATGGAATTGTCTCATTATGCTGAAGCTCCAAAATCTGTAGTAGAGCGAATATTAGGAAAAAGAACTATATAAATTACAAAAAACACTATTTTTTGGTTGACAAAGTAACTAAAATTATAGATAATATACTAGAATATTAATTAATTAAACAATATATTGGAGGAAATAATATATGGCTAAGCAAAAATTTGACAAGAGTAAAGTCCACGTGAACGTGGGAACTATTGGTCACGTTGATCATGGTAAGACAACCCTTACTGCTGCTATCACTATGTACTCTGCTTCAAAAGGTTATGCCTCTGTAATGAAGTATGAAGATATTGATAAAGCACCAGAAGAGAAAGCTAGAGGAATCACCATTAATACAGCACACGTTGAGTACCAGACTGAAAAACGTCACTATGCACAC